>NZ_CFQVBI010000053.1:0-32399 GCF_986095205.1 Megamonas sp.
AGTAGACCAAGAAAATGTTTAAATTGGGATAATCCATTTAATTTATTTTTAAAAGAAGTGTCGCACTTGGATTGACAATTCATCACAAAAAAAGAAAAATTAGATAAAGAACAATTAACAGAACGTATACATTATTTATTTTCTGCTAAAGATCTTTATGCTAAAACAAAAGAAAAAACTATTATGCTAACTATAAATTATAATCCTAATTTTGAAGATTTATACGATACTATAGTTGAAAAATATTGTCGAAATGAACAACTACAAAAAAGACTATTAAAATATAAATCTACTATATTAGATATATTTAAACAAAAAAAACATACAAATATTCGTACACTTATTTTTGGTATCATATCTCTTGAAAAACTATATCCCATACTAACATCCATATCTTATACACCTAGAAAATATCTTAATAAAGAAATTTATAATTGTTTAAAATCTACTTTCACCTTAGCTATTAAAATAAAATCAAAACATATTAATAATCTCAATTATGACAACATTACTGACAGTCAATACATTGATAATAGTTTTATTTTTGAATTTATGCTATATCATCATCTTGACGAAAATAAAATTAAAGAAAATCTTATTTATAAAATAAAACATAAAAACTTAGCTTTTAATAAACTTCAATATTATTCGTATTTAAAATCTGATGAAGAAGTATATTTTTATTTAAAACAATTATATAATGAGTTAACGTCTTCTATATATCCTATTAAAGAATATCCTTCCATAATATCAAGATTATTAAAGTTAAAAAGTATAGGCTTTACAATAGATTTAAAAATATATCAAAATTGTATGATAGATAAAATAGATAGTGAAGAAAACATATCTTTCGATATATTAGAAAACTTTAATAAAAATGCTCGTATTTATAATATTACATCTAACACGTATATAAAAAACTTAAAAAAATCTATATTAAATAAATTAACTTATTTACCACAAGCATTTTTTTTAAATAAATGGGATAATGATATAATTACTTACTTTAAAGAACATCAACATATCTTTTATTTGTTTAAGGAATTTTTATCACTTATAAATATAGATATGATTATAAAAAAACTAATAAAAGCTGATAAAAACGAAGTATCTAATTTTAGCACAGTACTATATATTTTTTACCACATAGACAATGCCAATGAATATTTTACCAATGATTTAGATAGTATAAATTACTTATTAAATAAATTACGTAAAAATACAAGTCGTTTTTATATGTTTAATAATTCTCTTAGTTTACTAAAAAAACAAGAAATTGATTATCTTATTAATAATCTTGAATCTTATAAAAATAAATTATCTTCTTCAAAAAATTAAATCTATTTTTTTATATCCTAGTATAATATAAAATAAAATTAAATAATTATACAAAAACCTACTAACAATTTGATAATATAAAAACCCTTAGGGAATAATATTTCCTAAGGGTTTTACATCATATAGAGTTTATAATCTAAAAATATACATTATCTTAAAATGGTAACAAATTTAGATTTAGGTTCTATTATACTAAGTTCAAACATTTTAATATATAGAGCCAAAAAGTCAATGAAAACGCACTTCCAAGAGTTGTTAGCATTACTGTTCCAGCAGTCAAATTACCATCATGATTCATGCTTCTCGCCATGATATAACAGCTTACAGTTGTAGCTGAACCCAACATAATCAATGCTGCGACCAATTTACTTTCTGTAAAACCTAAATAAATAGCAAATGGCATAAATAATACTACAAATACAACTAATTTCATAACACTACAAACAATAATAGGCTTTATATTTTGACTAAATCCTTGAAACTTAAATGCTGCTCCCATAGCCATAAGCCCCATAGGTGTAGCCAAAACAGCAAGCAAAGATACAGTCTTATGTACAATCACTGGAGTTGGAATTTTCAAAAGTGACCAAATAACGCCCACTACTATACCTAATATAATCGGATTAGTAATAATACCTTTAATAGTTTTTTTCATCAAGGCAAAAGTTAAACTACTTTGACCAGGTTTTAATAAAGCCAATACAACAACCGCCATCACATTATACAAAGGCACCGTACCTATTATCATCAAAGAAGCCATACCATAATCACCATAAATATTTTGTACAAAAGCCATACCGATTATAGCAGCACTACTGCGATATGCAGCCTGTACAAATTCACCTTGAGAAACATTTTTTCTAAAAGGTATAGAAATAAAAAAAGAAATCAATATACTAAGCAAAGTTGCCCCAAAACAGTATAAAACATATGTAGTATCCCAAGCTTCATAAAAATTAGCGGAGCCAATATCTTCAAATAATAATGCAGGCAAAGCCACCACAAATACAAATTTATTCATTTTTGTAATAAAAGCTTCATCAAATAATCCTATTTTGCGAAAAATCATACCCAATACCATCATCAAAAAGACTGGTATGGTCGCATTCAAGCTAAAAATCAAATTATCCATAAAAATCCTTCCTCATCAAAATTAATAAGTATTTTTTATTATAGCACAAAATTTTATTCACTAATAATATTTATAAAACTTATTTTCCTATTCAATAATTATAGTTGATACATATATAAAAAAAGAGTAAAATCTAATAAGTGAATTTTTTAACTTAAGAGGTGTTCTCGTGATTAATACATTAGATAAAATAGAACAAAAAATTTTAAATAATGAACGTCTAACAAAAGAAGATGGTTTGGCTCTTTTCGCCTCCAATGACCTTGCTCGCATAGGTTATCTTGCAGATTTAGTGCGTAAACGTATCAGCGGAGATTACGTTTATTACAATGTAAATTGTCATTTAAATTTAACTAATATTTGCACAGCTCTTTGTGATTTTTGTGCTTTCGGTTGTGAAGCTACAGATAAAAAAGCATATGCTATGACTATGGAGCAAATTTATAATAAAGTAGCCAATGCTTGCAAAGATCCAAATATGAAAAATCTGCATATCGTAAGTGGATTACATCCTGATTGGCCATTTTCTTATTATGTAGACATCATTAAAATGCTCAAAAAAGAATTTCCTCAACTTCATTTAAAAGGTTTTACTGGCGTGGAAATCACTCATTTTGCTAAGATTTCTGGAAAATCCATTCGTGAAGTATTACAAGAATTAAAAGATGCAGGTATTGAAGCTATGCCAGGTGGTGGAGCTGAAATTTTAAATGACCGAATTCGTCAGAAACTCTGCCCTAATAAAGCTACAGCTCAAGAATGGTTAGAAGTTTCTCGCACTGCTCATCAGCTCGGTATCAAGACAAACGCTTCCATGCTCTATGGTCATATTGAAACTATTGAAGAACGTGTTGACCATTTAATCACACTTCGCAATCTTCAAGATGAAACAGGTGGCATTCAGACATTTATTTGCTTCCCATTCCACCCTGCTAATACAAAATTAGGTAAAACTGTTCATCGCACTAATGTTTGGGACGATTTAAAAACTATGGCTATCTGTAGATTAATGCTTGATAACATTCATAATATCAAAGCATATTGGGTAATGCTCACTTTACCTATCGCTCAATTAGCTTTAGGCTTTGGTGCAAATGATGTGGACGGCACTATCAGCGAAGAAAAAATCATGCACGATGCCGGCGCAAATTCACCAAAAGCACTCACTCGTGATAATCTAATCAATTTAATCAAACAAACAGGCAGAATACCTGCTGAATGTGATTGCAATTTCAATATAATCAGAACATATTAAGCTAATTATTTTGTAAAGGATTTTTATTTATGAATATCAATCAACAAGCTATAACAAAAGCTCAAAATGGAGAGCGTTTATCTTTTGATGAAGCACTATATCTATACAAACACGCTGATATTTTAGACTTAGCTACATGGGCAAGAAAAGCCAAAGAACGTCATAGCCAAAAAGAAGTCTATTATAATATCAACCGCCATATAAATTTATCTAACATTTGCACTGCTAATTGTCCTCTATGTGCTTTTTCTTGCGAAGCTGGCGATAAACGAGGTTTTGTCTTAACTAAAGAAGATGTTGAAGCTAAAATCAAAGACACCATCGCTCATGTCAAAGGACTAACAGAAATACACATTGTAAGCTCTCTCCATCCTACTAATGATTTTAATTACTATATAGAAATCATTAAATCCATAAAAAAACTTTTGCCTAACGTGCATATTCAAGCTTTCACACCTGTGGAAATAGTTCATTTTGCCAAGATTTCTCAAAAAAGTATTTACGAAGTCTTAACTATTTTACAACAAGCAGGTCTTGATTCTCTTCCAGGTGGTGGAGCAGAAATTTTAGATGATGAAATCCGTGCTAAAATCTGCCCAAACAAAGCCAATACACAAGAATGGATTGAAACTATAAAAACAGCTCATAAACTCGGTATGAAAACTAATGCTTCTGAACTTTATGGTCATATTGAAACTATAGAACAAAGACTACAGCATTTATTCACACTTAGAGAAATTCAAGATGAAACACATGGTTTCCAAGCATTTATTTCATTCCCATTTCATCCGCAAAATACTCAATTAGACAATATAAAACCTATTACATCTTATGAAAGCTTGCGTTTTATCGCTATTTCTCGACTTGTATTGGATAACATTCCTCATATTAAAGCCTTTTGGATGATGCTCACCTTGCCTATCGCTCAATTAGCCCTTGCTTTTGGTGCTGATGATTTAGATGGTACAGTTGAAGAAGAACAAATCATTCATGCTGCTGGCGCTAAAACAGGTCAAAAAATGACTACTGCACAATTGCAAAAAATCATCACCGAAACAGGCTATACACCTGTTCAACGTGATTCTTTATATCGAAAAATAAAATAAATTAGAGGTATGATTAATGAACAGACTTTCTGATAAAGAAGCTATTGACCTTTTAAAACATGGTGATATTTTAGAATTAGGTCAACAAGCAAATAAAATCCGCCAAGAAAAACATCCTGGCAACACTGTTACCTTCATTGTAGACCGCAATATTAACTACACTAATGTTTGCCTCAATGAATGTCGTTTCTGTGCTTTTTTCCGTCGCGAAAATCACAAAGACGCTTATTTATTGCCCATAGAAACTATTTTACAAAAAGTAAAAGAAACTCAAGAAGCTGGTGGTACTCAAATCATGTTACAAGGAGGACTACACCCTTCTTTACCTTTTGAATATTACTTAAATATGATTAATACCATTAAAACAGCCTTTCCTGATATTGTAATCCATTCTTTTTCTCCAGCAGAAATACTTCATTTTTCCAAGATAGCTAATAAATCTATCAAAGAAACTCTACAAGATTTACGTTCTGCTGGTCTTGCTTCACTTCCAGGTGGTGGAGCTGAAATCTTAGTTGACCGTGTACGTAAAATTGTAAGCCCTAAAAAAATCATGACAAATGATTGGCTAAAAGTAATGGAAACTGCCCATTCTATCGGCATGGAAAGTACAGCTACTATGGTTTTAGGACTCGGCGAAACTATTGAAGAACGCATTGAACATATGCGACGTGTTCGCGACCTTCAAGATAAAACAGGTGGTTTTAGAGCTTTCATCATGTGGACTTTCCAACCTGGAAATACTCAATTAGGTGGCAATAAATTATCCTCATGGGAATATCTAAAAACTCTAGCCGTATCTAGACTCTATTTTGATAATATCTCTCATATTCAAGGTTCTTGGGTTACACAAGGTCAACAAATTGGACAAATAACATTAGCCTTTGGTGCTGATGATTTAGGTAGTATCATGCTTGAAGAAAATGTCGTTCGTGCAGCTGGTACTGCTTATCAAATGTCCATCGATAAAATGGTAAATACAATCGAAAAAGCTGATTTTAAAGCAGCTCAACGTGATACAGAATATAATATCATTCGTCGATTTTAATAAAATTTAATTAAGGAGATTTTTTATGAATACACAAAACATTCCTCAAGCCGATTTTGCAATTATCGGCGGTTCTGGCACATTATCCAGCAATTTTCCATTAGGTGCTAAATGTGATGATGTAAAAATCATTCAAGACCGCATGGTTTTTGATACACCTTATGGCAAAACTACTGAACTTCGCTTATTTGAAATAGCAGGTACACGTGTTTTAACCTGCAAAATGCATGGTTGGAGAAGTGGCGTCAATCGTGCTGATGCTTCCCGCCAATTATTCTGGACTTTCCGCGAAGCTGGTGTAAAACGCATTTTCTCTGAAGGTGGCGTAGGTACTATCAATAAATTATTAGACACTAGAGATTTTCTCATTCCTGATGATTATCTTGATATGTCCGTTCGCAAAGATGTTGGGCTTGAAGGCAAATATTTACTTGTTATGCGTGATGCACTTTGCCCTCAAATGCGTGAAGAATTAATCAAAAATACACGTAAACATTTCAGCGGTAGAATTTTTACACGTGGCACTTATGCTAATACAGACGGTCGCCATTTTGAAAGCCCTGCAGAAATTGCTATGTTAAATGGTCATGCAGATATTGTAGGTCAATCCATCTGCCCTGAAGTATATCTCGCTCGTGAAATCGGAGCTTGTTATTCTGGTCTTTATTATGTAGTAAATTATGGCGAAGGTATCAAACCATGGTCTCATCAAGTATTAGAAGATATCTTCTATGATGATGCACCTATGATCAGCAAAATTCTTTTAGATACAATCCGTTCTTTAGCCCAGCAAGATAGAAATTGCGAATGCTTATCTTTACGCAAAGAAACTTTATTAAAAGGCATTTATGATGATTAAAATATAAAAATAAGACGTATACATTTATTTGTATACGTCTTTTCTATTGTTTTTACTATTTACTTTTATTAATACATTCTAAAAGTCTGTTTATTATTATCCCAATCTACTTTTACATAACAATCATCGACTTTTTTACCTTCTGCCATAGATTTTCCTTCAGGAACTTCTAAATGAAAACAATTGATGATGAGTTTTCCATTTACAATTTTATTGTTCATATTATAATACTTATCTGGATTTATACCAAAACTCTTTAGATTATCCATGGAAATAAATACAGTCCATTCGCCATCTTTTTTGCCTACTAGCCAATAGCCTTCTAATTTTGCATGAGCTCCTGCTGTACATATTACTTCATAGAAAAGTTTATCGGAATTTGCCAATTTTATCTCTTTAATACTTAAATCTGGTACATCCCTATTTGTATAAAAGTTCATTAAAACTTGATTTTTATCATCTAGCATAACCGAACAATTATTACCTACATTTTTAAAAAATATTTTACTGCTAGGGAAATATGCTACTTCCTTATCGCCTAATATAAATTTATCATTTTGAGTATATTCTAAATTAACAATATCCTCTACTGGTTGTTTAACATCTTCTTTAACTGCATTATTTTTATCTTCACTTGCAGTATTTTCTTCATTTTTCGTTGCCGTCACATTTTGCTCAACTTGTTTCGTGTCTTTATGAGCAAAATAACTATACGCACCAAAAGAAACTAATCCTAGTAATAAAATTACAGCGATAAAAATACCTATATATTTATATTTCGTATAACTTTTTTGGGCATCTACATTTTGACTGACATTATCGCTTATTGTTTTTTCGCTTTGCTTCATTTGCTCATTATTATCTTGGCTATCTTGCTTAATTTGATTTCCACATTTAGAACAAAATTTTTCATTATCATTTATCTGATTACCACAATTAGGACAAAAAATAATAATCATCTCCCTTTGTTACACTTACTATGATAAAGTATAACAAAATAGATGAAAATTAACAGAAACATATAGGAAAGTTAATCTTTTCTTGTAAATTAAATTAGATATCATCTTATTTTTACTTTATTTCTTACATAACTTGCATAGCTTCTACCTATATTATATAATAAATTTGTAACCAAGATTATATATTAATATAAATACGTATTCTCAAGGGGCGCTTTTCTTAGCGTCTTTTTTAGTTTACTAAATGCAAAGGAGATTTTATGAACGCTCGTGAAGTTGCTTTAAATATTTTAAATGAAGTATATACTCAACAAGCTTATGCTAATATATCCCTATCACGCCATTTGCAAAAAAATCAATTATCCGACCAAGACCGCCGTTTCATCACTGAATTGGTTTATGGTACGGTAAAAGCAGGCGATACTCTACTTTGGATTTTAAAAAAATTTGTAAATAGACCTTTAAATAAAATTGAACCAACAATTATTAATATATTGCGATTAGGTATTTATCAAATTGTATTCATGGACAAAATTCCTGAATCAGCAGCTTGCAATGAAGCTGTAAATCTTGCTAAAAAATATTCTAATCAAGGTTCTGCAAAATTTGTAAATGGTGTCTTGCGTAACTTAATCCGCCAACCAGAAAAATACGCTATGCCTACAGGCAATAAAGCTAGTGAATTAGCTATTAGAGAACAACATCCTCTTTGGCTAGTAAAAAAATTCATTCATACTTTTGGTAGTGAAGCTGCTATCAAGCTTTGTCAATTCAATAATACTAATGCCCCACTTGTATTGCGTACCAATACTTTGAAAACAAC
This sequence comes from Megamonas sp., assembly GCF_986095205.1. NCBI lineage: Bacteria > Bacillati > Bacillota > Negativicutes > Selenomonadales > Selenomonadaceae > Megamonas > Megamonas sp. The sequence goes on from NZ_CFQVBI010000053.1 coordinate 8,521, forward strand.
ACGACAAGAATTAATTACTGAACTTATTAATGCAGGTTGTGAAGTTATTCCTTCGAAATTAGCACCAGAAGGAATTATTTGCAAAACGCATACTTCATTAAATCAACTAGCACCATTACAAAATGGTTTTGCCCAAGTGCAAGATGAAAGCTCTATGCTTGTAGCTCATGTAGTTGATCCTAAACCTAATGAATTCATCATTGATACATGTAGTGCCCCTGGTGGTAAAACTACACATATGGCTACTTTGATGCAAAATAAAGGAAAAATCATAGCTTGTGATATCTATGAACATAAATTAAAACTAATTCAAGATAATGCTAATAGATTAGGTATCAACATCATTGAGCCTAAATTATTAGATGCTCGTGAAATCGGCAACCACTATAAAAACCAAGCAGATAAAGTATTAGTTGATGCACCATGTTCTGGAATGGGCGTACTTCGCCGTAAACCTGACTCTCGCTGGAACAAAACAGAGGAAATCTTTGAAGAATTACCACCTCTTCAATTAGCTATTTTAGAATCAGCTGCCCTTGCTGTAAAACCTCAAGGCGTTTTAGTCTACAGTACTTGTACAATCATGCCCCAAGAAAATATAGAAATTATTAATCAATTTTTAGCTAAACATCCAGAATTTGTTTTAGAAGATATCCGTAAATATTTACCATTTAAAACAAAAAGCAAAGAAAAAACATTACAATTAATGCCATATAAAGATAATACAGATGGCTTCTTTATCGCTCGTATGTACAAAAAAGTATAAAAATCTTAAATTATTATTTATATTTATTTTAGAAGGGAATTTATAATGACCAATATTTTTGGCTTAAATTTAACTGAACTTACTTCACTAATCACAGATTTAAACCTACCAAAATTTAGAGCAAAACAAATTATTGAGTGGCTCTATCAAAAACATGCTACATCTTTTGATGAAATGACCAATCTTTCTAAAGATTTACGTGAAAAATTGGCGCAAGAATTTACTATTGAACGTGCAAAATCTTGTGATAGACTAGACTCTAGTGATGGCAAAACAACTAAATTTTTATTAGAATTTGGCGATGGTATCGGTGTAGAAACAGTTTTAATGCGTCAACCTTATGGCAATAGCATCTGTGTTTCTTCTCAAGCAGGTTGTAATATGGGCTGTAGCTTCTGTGCTTCTACGCTTCACGGCATGGCTAGAAACTTATCCACAGGCGAAATTTTAGCTCAAGCAATGTTTATTCAAGAATTATTAAATCAAACAGGCGAACAAATCAATAATATAGTAATCATGGGTTCTGGTGAGCCTATGCTCAACTATGATAATGTATTAAACTTCATTCGTTTAGTACATGAGCCTTATTGCTTAAATTTAGGTTATCGTAATATCACAATTTCCACATCTGGTATCGTGCCTGGAATAAATAAATTAGCTCAAGAAAATCTACCTATCACCTTATCAATTTCCTTACATGCACCGAATAATGAATTGCGCACAGAGCTAATGCCTATAAATAAACGCTATCCTATCGAAGAAGTCATTAAAGCTGCTGTAAATTATGCTAATACTACTAAAAGACGCATAACTTATGAATATATCTTAATTGATAAATACAATGATAACATGACTGAAGCAGTAGAATTATGTAAACTCTTAAAAAATCAATTAGCTAATGTAAACTTAATCCCTATCAATCCAGTCAAAGAACGTAATTACAATCGTCCTTCTTTAGCTAGAATAAAAGCTTTCGCTAAGTATTTAAACGACCATCATCTCACAGCTACCATTCGTCAAGAAATGGGAACAGATATTCAAGCAGCATGTGGTCAATTGCGTAATAAACATTTAGCAAAATAAAAACTCTAGGAGTTGAATTTTTATGTTTTTTTCACGTATGGAAAATTTTCTTGAAAAAAATATTGAAGGTTTTTTTAATCGTAAATTCTCAAGTAATCTACAAATGGCAGAAATAGAAAAAATTATTGACCGTATTTTAATCCGTCAGAAAAAACGCGTAAATCGTGCTATTTTTGTTCCTGATAAATTTACAATTACTATGAGTGATGAAGATTTTAACCAATTAAATAATATAGAAACACAAAATCATTTAAAATTATTTCTTTATAAATCTGTCATTCAAAAAGATTATTTTATGGAAACATTACCAACTATCCATATTCTAAAATCTCCTAAATTTAAATTAGGCGTTTGTGAAATAACGGCTAAATTTAATAGTGATAAAACTTCTGATACAGACAATGATAATGTAAATGATTTAGAACAAGGTACAATTATTGTCCCTAACCTTGATATAAAAGAAATAACTAATCCTTCACATAAACAACAAGCTTTAAATTTTGCTTCTTTAACTATTATTGAAGGACCAGATAAAGACTCTTATTTAGCTTTTGGTTGTAATCAAATTCATCTTGGCAGACGTGATAAAAATGAATTTCTTTTAACTGATGTAAATGTATCTAGACTTCATGCCTATATTACCTTTGAACATGGTAGACACATTCTTCGTGATGCTAATAGTTTAAATGGCACATCTGTTAATGATAGACCTATAACTAATTTCTGTTTATGCCCTGGAGATATTATTCAAATAGGAAATACTCGCATTGTTTATGACCTTATTTGATAGATTATTTAAATACAAAAAGAAGTGGTATTTATATGTACCACTTCTTTTTTTATCAATATTAATGTTTTTGATTAAATGCATCAAATCCTGGATATACAGCAGATTGTTTTAAATCCTCTTCAATTCTCAATAATTGATTGTATTTTGCTACGCGTTCACTTCGACTTGGTGCTCCAGTTTTAATCTGACAAGTATTTAAAGCCACTGCTAAATCAGCTATAGTAGTATCTTCTGTTTCACCAGAACGATGAGAAGTAACAGCAGTATAACCAGCTTTATGAGCCATTTTAATAGCTTCTAAAGTTTCAGAAATAGAACCAATTTGATTTAACTTAATCAAAATAGAATTTCCTGCGCCTTCTTTTATACCACGAGATAATCTTTCTGTATTAGTTACAAATAAATCATCACCTACAAGCTGAACTTTATCGCCAATAGCCTCTGTTAATTTCTTCCAACCTTCCCAATCTTCTTCATCAAGACCATCTTCTAAAGAAACAATTGGATATTTTTCCACTAACATTTTCCAATGAGCAATTAATTCATCAGTAGTAAATTTTTTACCAGATTTAGGCAAGATATACTCTCCTATTTTACTACCTTTCCATTCACTAGCAGCTGCATCAATAGCAATCATAAAATCTTTACCAGGTTCATATCCTGCTATTTTTACTGCTTCTAAAATTACTTCAATAGTCTCCTCATCACTAGAAAGATTTGGAGCAAATCCACCTTCATCACCAACAGATGTTGCTAAGTTTCTATCCTTCAATAATTTTTGTAAAGCATGGAAAACTTCACTACACCAACGAAGTGCTTCTCTAAAGCTTGGAGCACCTGCTGGCATAATCATGAACTCTTGAATATCTACTGTATTAGTTGCATGTGCGCCACCATTTAAGATATTCATCATTGGTACAGGTAATCTATTACCATTAATACCACCAAAATAGCGATAAAGTGGAATACCTAAAGATTTACTAGCAGCTTGTGCACTAGCTATTGATACTGCTAAAATAGCATTTGCGCCTAAATTTGATTTATCTTTTGTACCATCAGCTTCTATCATAGCATTATCCACAGCATAAATATCAGAAGCATCTTTTCCTACTAAAGCATTATTAATGATAGTATTGATATTTTCTACAGCATTTAAAACACCTTTTCCATTATAACGTGTTTTATCTCCATCACGAAGTTCTAAAGCCTCAAATACGCCTGTAGATGCACCACTAGGAGCACAACCTCTGCCAACTGTTCCATCTGCTAAAATTACTTCAGCTTCTACAGTTGGATTTCCTCTAGAATCAATAATTTCTCTACCAATTACTTTTTCGATTTTTAATTTATTAAATATCATTTAAATATCTCCTTTGATAATATTTTAAGTAAATGATTTTTATTCTCAATACATTACATTTATATATTATCATAATTGAGATAGATTATCAATATTTATTATAAATAAAAATCAACTTAATAATTAATAAAAAAAATAACCTTAGAGCATTTTTGCCCTAAGGTTATTTTAATCATTAACACATGTGTTTAAAATCTACTAAATCCGATTAGATAGTATGAACACGGATTGTGCTTGTGTTACCTTCACCGAATTTCATACCAGAAGTGATGATTGTTTTATCACCCTGTTTTACAATGCCCTGACGAACAGATGCAGCAGTAGCTGTTGCGATCATTTCATCAACATCGTCCCAAGCTTTACCTTCTACTGGAACAACGCCCCAACGAAGATTTAAGTGACGAGCTACACGATCATTTGGAGTATAAGCGATGATTGTAGCTTTTGGACGATATTTGGATACAACTTTAGAAGTGTAACCGCTTTCAGTTGGAGTGATGATAGCTTGTGCACTAAGTTCATAAGCCATCTGTACTGTAGCATGAGCGATAACATCAGTTGTAGAAACATTGTGATGAGTGAAACCTTTGGATACGAAGATTTCTTTGTATTCAAGAGCTTGTTCTACACGTTTAGCAATAACGTTCATTGTAGAAACAGCTTCTAATGGATAATCACCATTAGCGGATTCACCAGAAAGCATGATAGCATCTGCACCATCAAAGATAGCGTTAGCAACGTCAGAAGCTTCTGCACGAGTTGGACGTGGGTTAGAAGTCATAGTTTCAAGCATCTGAGTAGCTACGATAACTGGTTTACCAAGTTTGTTACATTTTTTGATGATATCTTTCTGAATAAGTGGAACTTCTTCAGCTGGCATTTCAACACCAAGATCACCACGAGCAACCATGATAGCGTCGGAAGCAGCAATGATAGCATCAATATTTTTAACAGCTTCAACACATTCGATTTTGGAAATGATTTCCATGTGTCCACCATGTTCTTTAATAAGAGCACGGATAGCTTCAACGTCTTCAGCACGTTGGATGAAGGAAGCTGCTACGAAATCCATATCATGTTCAATACCGAAAATGATATCATTTCTATCTTGTTCAGAAATAGCAGGAAGACCGAGGGATACACCAGGAGCAGCAGCACGTTTACGAGTGCTCATAGGACCATCATTTAAAATTGTGCAAACGATGTCTTTACCTACGATTTCGTCAACATGAAGACCTACAAGACCATCAGAAAGTAATAAAGTATTACCTGGTTTAACTTCTGTGTAAAGTTTTTTGTGATTGATGGAAACATGAGTTTCGTCACCTGGAATGTCATCATTAGTTAAAGTGAATTTATTACCTTTTTTAAGGTATACTTTACCTTCAGCAAAATCGCCAAGACGCATTTCAGGTCCTTTTGTATCAAGCATTAAAGATACAGTTTTACCCATTTTTTTGGAAACTTCTTTAACTTTATTAATACGTTCTTCATGTTCTGCATAGTCACCATGAGAGAAGTTGAAACGAGCAACGTTCATGCCGTTTTCAATAACGTTTTCTAAAAGTTCAGTACCATTGTCATAGTTAGGACCCATTGTGCAAACGATTTTTGTTTTCTTTAACATTTTTAAAATCCCCACCTAAATAATAATAATAAATAAATTTTATTTGCTCATTGCTTCTTCAATAGCTACTGCTACTGCTACGCTAGCGCCTACCATAGGGTTGTTACCCATACCGATAAGACCCATCATTTCTACGTGAGCAGGAACAGAAGAAGAACCTGCAAACTGAGCATCAGAGTGCATACGACCCATAGTATCAGTCATACCATAGGAAGCAGGACCTGCTGCCATGTTATCTGGATGCAATGTTCTACCAGTACCGCCACCAGAAGCAACGGAGAAATATTTTTTACCCTTTTCGATACATTCTTTTTTGTAGCAACCAGCTACTGGATGTTGGAAACGGGTAGGATTAGTAGAGTTACCAGTGATAGAGATGTCAACATCTTCTTTGTGCATAATTGCAACGCCTTCTTGAACGCTATCTGCACCATAGCATTTGATAGCAGCACGAGGGCCGTTAGAATATGCAGTTTCATTAACTACACTAACTTCACCTGTAGCATAATCAAACTGAGTCTGAACATAAGTGAAGCCGTTGATACGAGAGATGATCTGAGCAGCATCTTTACCAAGACCATTTAAAATAACTTTTAATGGTTCTTTTCTTACTTTGTTTGCTTTTTCAGCAATTTTAATAGCACCTTCTGCAGCAGCAAAAGATTCATGACCAGCAAGGAAAGCAAAGCATTTTGCATCTTCACTTAAAAGCATGGATGCAAGATTACCATGACCTAAACCAACTTTTCTGTTTTCAGCAACAGAACCTGGAATACAGAAAGCCTGTAAACCTTCACCAATAATTTTAGCAGCTTCTACAGCTTTTGTAGTACCTTTTTTAATAGCCATAGCTGCACCTACTGTGTAAGCCCAGCAAGCATTTTCAAAGCAGATTGGCTGTGTATCTTTAACGATTTTAGCTACATCTATGCCTTTATCATCACAGATTTTTTTAGCTTCTTCTAAAGAAGAGATGCCATAGCTGTCTAAAGCTTTGTTAATTTTGTCAATACGACGTTCGTAACTTTCAAACAATGCCATTTATTTTCATTCCTTCCTATTTTCTTGTATTATTCTTTACGAGGATCTACGTATCTTGCAGCGTCAGCAAAACGTCCATAAGTACCTTTTGCTTTTTCTAAAGCTTCCTGTGCAGGAATACCTTTTTTAGTGATCATTTCCATCATTTTGCCGAGGTGAACGAATTCATAACCAATGATACGATCTTCTGCATCAAGAGCAATTCTTGTTACATAACCTTCAGCAAGTTCAAGATAACGAGGACCTTTTTCAAGTGTACCATACATAGTACCAACTTGGCTTCTTAAACCTTTACCAAGGTCTTCGAGGCCAGCACCGATAGGAAGACCACCTTCGGAGAATGCAGTCTGAGTTCTACCGTATACAATCTGGAGGAATAATTCTCTCATAGCAGTGTTAATAGCATCACAAACGAGGTCTGTGTTTAATGCTTCAAGAATAGTTTTACCAGGAAGAATTTCAGAAGCCATAGCTGCGGAATGAGTCATACCAGAGCAACCAATAGTTTCTACTAAAGCTTCTTGGATAACGCCTTCTTTAACATTAAGAGTTAGTTTACATGCACCCTGTTGAGGAGCACACCAGCCAACACCATGAGTTAAACCGCTGATATCTTTAATTTCTTTAGCCTGTACCCATTTGCCTTCTTCAGGAATTGGAGCTGGGCCATGTTTTTCAATGCCTTTTGCCACACATGTCATATTAGACACTTCTTGTGAATAGATCATCTTTGTTTCCTCTCCTTAATATATACATTTTATACACGATATACATTATATCATTATATGATATCATTATTCAAGTTTATGAAACTAAAACTTAAAATAATAATAGGTTTTCTTATTTCAATAATATAATCTTATGTTAAAACTTAATCTGCCAATAAGATAATATTAATCGATTAAAGCTTTTCCAGTCATTTCTGCTGGAACTTCAAGACCTGCTAATTTCAATAAAGTTGGAGCAATATCACATAAAGCACCATCTTTAACTTCTTTTACTTTATCAGAAACTACGATAAATGGTACAGGATTTGTAGTATGTGCTGTAAATGCTTCTTTAGTTTCTTCATCTAACATTTTTTCAGCATTACCATGGTCAGCTGTAATACATACAGTACCGCCAACTTGTTTTATTGCATCTACAAAGCGACCAACACAAGTATCTACAGTTTCTACAGCTTTTACAGCTGCTTCCATAACACCTGTATGACCAACCATATCACCATTAGCATAGTTTAAAATGATGAAATCATATTTTTTAGATAAAATAGCTTCTACAACTTTATCAGTAACTTCAATAGCACTCATTTCAGGTTGTAAATCATAAGTAGCAACTTTTGGAGAAGGTACTAAGATACGATCTTCACCTTCATAAGGCTGTTCAATACCGCCGTTAAAGAAGAAAGTTACATGTGCATATTTTTCAGTTTCTGCAATACGAAGTTGAGTGTAACCGAGTTTGCTTATATATTCACCTAAAGTATTTGTTAAAGACTCAGGTTTATAAGCAATTTCTACGTTCATACCTTTTTCATATTGAGTCATTGTTGCAAATGGAATTTTCAAATCTTCATTGCGAGCAAAGCCATCAAAAGTAGTATCCACAAAAGCATGAGTAAGTTCACGTGCTCTATCAGGACGGAAGTTAAAGAAAATAGCTCCATCATTGCTTGTCATACCTGCATAGTTGCCAACAACAACAGGAACAACAAATTCATCAGTAGTATCTTCTTCATAAGAATTTTTAATTGCAAGTTCGCTGGAAGCTTGTTTTACACCTTCGCCTAAAGCGATAGCATTATAAGCTTTCTGAACACGATCCCAACGTTTATCACGGTCCATAGCATAATAACGACCAGAAATTGTAGCTATTTTACCAACGCCAATTTCTTTTAATTTAGCTTCAAGCTCAGCTAAATAATCAGCAGCACTAGATGGTGGTACATCACGTCCATCAAGGAAAGCATGAACGAAAACGTTTTCAACGCCTTCTTGTTTTGCAAGCTGTAAGAGTGCATAAAGATGACTATTATGGCTATGAACTCCACCATCGGATAATAATCCCATTAAATGAAGCGCACCATTGTTTTTCTTAACAGCATTGATAACATCCAAAAATACAGGATTTTTGAAGAATGCACCTTCACGTATAGCTTTTGTAATACGTGTTAATTCTTGATAAACGATACGACCAGCACCAATATTTGTATGACCAACTTCGGAATTTCCCATTTGTCCATCAGGAAGACCTACTGCTTCACCAGAGCAAGCAAGTTGAGCATGAGGATATTTTGCTGTTAAACCATCAATAACAGGTGTTTTACCTACATTAACAGCATTAGTTGTGCTTTGAGCATCGCCAACTCCCCAACCATCCATAATAATTAAAGCAACAGGAGCGTTAAGTTTTGACATTATTACACTACCTCAATCTATTAATTTTAAAATAGCATAGCACACACCAGTTAAAATCATTTTATAATTTACTATGATGTGTGCTTCCTGCATTACAGGCAATCCCCATGTGCCACACGGTTCATCAATAATAAAAATTATTTAAAGTTAACAATAGCACTGAAATCAGCAGCTTTTAAAGAAGCGCCACCAACTAAAGCACCATCAACATTTGGTTTTTGCATTAAACCATCAATAGTAGCAGGTTTTACACTTCCGCCATATTGAATACGAACAGCATCGCTAGTAGCTTCATCAAACATAGCTTTAACAGTTTCACGAATGCAAGCGCAAACTTCTTCAGCTTGTTCAAATGTAGCAGTTTTACCAGTACCGATAGCCCAGATTGGTTCATAAGCAATAACAAGGCTAGCAACTTGCTGAGCAGTTAAACCTTCAAGTGCAGCTTTGATCTGACCACTAACGAAATCATTAGTTGTACCAGCTTCACGAGTTTCTAAAGTTTCACCACAGCAAATGATAGGAGTAATACCAGCAGCTAATGCAGCTTTTGCACGTTTATTTACATATTCATCAGTTTCACCAAACATTTCACGACGTTCGGAGTGACCGATTACAACATATTCAACGCCAAGTTCTGTGAGCATTTCAGCGGAAATTTCGCCAGTGAAAGCACCGCTTTTTTCCCAATGAACGTTCTGAGCACCAACATGAATGTTAGTACCTTTTACAGCTTCACAAACAGCAGCAAGAGCAGTAAATGTTGGGCATACAACGATATCTACAGCATTGTTATCTTTTACAAGTGGAGCTAATTCTTTTACAAGAGCAGTACCAGCAGCTACTGTATTGTTCATTTTCCAGTTACCAGCAATAATAGGTTTACGCATTATCAAATCAACCTCTTTATAATTTATTTTTATTATTTGTCAGCAATAGCTGCAATACCTGGCATTGGTTTACCTTCGAGGAATTCTAATGTAGCACCGCCACCAGTGGAAATGTGAGTAATTTTGTCGGAAAGACCAGTTTTCTTAAGAGCAGCAATGGAGTCACCGCCACCAACAATGCTGATACCAGTGGATTCAGCAACTGCATGAGCGATATCTTCAGTACCATGAGCGAATGCATCAAATTCGAATACACCCATAGGTCCATTCCATACGATTGTTTTTGCATTTTCTAAAGCTTCTTGGCATTCTTTGCTGAATTTATTGTCAAGAATCATCCAGTCAGCTGGAACTTCATCAACGGATACAGTTTTGTGATTTGCATCTGCTGCAAATTTATCTGCAACAACAACTTCAGCAGGAAGGAATACTTTTACGCCTTTTTCTTCAGCTTTTGCAAGTAATTCTTTAGCAAGTGGTAATTTTTCTTCTTCGAATAAAGAAGAACCAATACCTTTACCTTGAGCAGCGAGGAATGTATTTGCCATACCGCCACCGATTACAACTGCATCAGCTTTTTCTAATAAGTTGGAAATAACACCGATTTTGTCAGAAACTTTTGCACCACCAATGATAGCAACGAAAGGACGTTCTGGATTGGATAATGCTTTACCAATGAACTGAATTTCTTTTTCAATTAAGAAACCGCCAACAACTTCTACATACTGAGCAATACCAGCGTTAGAAGCATGTGCTCTGTGAGATACACCAAATGCATCATCAACAGCAACATCTGCTAAAGAAGCAAGTTGTTTTGCAAATTCAGGATCATTTTTAGTTTCTTCATTGTGATAACGGAGGTTTTCAAGAAGTAATACTTCACCTGGTTTTAAATCAGCAGCAGCTTTACTTGCAGCTTCGCCAACACAATCTTCAGCATATTTAACTTCTTTACCTAAGAGTTCAGAAAGTCTAGCAACGATAGGTTTAACAGATAATTCAGGAACTCTCTGTCCTTTTGGACGACCAACATGGCAAGCAAGAATAATTGCTGCATTGTTTTCTAAAAGATAATTTAAAGTAGGTAATGTAGCACGAATACGTTTGTCATTAGTGATGTTTTGATTTTCGTCCATTGGTACGTTAAAGTCTACACGAATAAAGACTTTTTTACCGTTTACATCAATGTCTCTAATAGATTTCTTATTCATTAAATAAAACCCTCCGTAAATTCAAAATAGGACCGGCCTTTTTAAGACCGGTCCATAAAAGGCTGCACAAATCAAATTACTTAAGTTCAGCGAAGTATTTAATTGTACGAACCATCTGGCTAGTGTAGCTGTTTTCGTTATCATACCAAGAAACAACTTGTACTTGAGTGTTGCCATCTTCCATAGGAGCAACCATAGTCTGAGTTGCATCGAAGAGGGAACCAAATCTCATACCGATAACATCGCTGGATACGAGTTGTTCTTCAGTGTAACCGAAAGATTCAGTTGCAGCAGCTTTCATAGCAGCATTGATTTCATCAACAGTTACATGGCCTTTTACAACTGCTACTAAAATAGTAGTAGATCCTGTAGGGGTAGGAACGCGCTGTGCGGAGCCGATTAATTTACCGTTTAATTCAGGAATAACAAGACCGATAGCTTTTGCAGCACCAGTGGAGTTAGGAACGATATTAACAGCTGCAGCACGAGAACGACGTAAGTCACCTTTACGCTGAGGGCCATCAAGAGTCATCTGGTCACCAGTGTAAGCATGAACTGTAGTCATGATACCGCTCTGGATAGGAGCAAGTTTGTTAAGAGCGTTAGCCATTGGAGCTAAGCAGTTAGTTGTACAAGAAGCAGCGGAAATAACTGTATCGCTAGCTTTTAAAGTTTCATGGTTTACATTGTAAACGATTGTAGGAAGATCGTTACCAGCAGGAGCGGAGATAACAACTTTTTTAGCACCAGCTTTGATATGAGCTTCTGCTTTAGCTTTGGAAGCAAAGAAACCTGTGCATTCTAAAACTACGTCTACATCAAGTTCGCCCCAAGGTAATTCTTCAGGATTTGGTTTAGCATAGATAGTGATTTCTTTACCATTTACAGTAATGGAGTTTTCACCAGCTTCAACGCTGTCAGCATATTCATATCTACCCTGAGTAGAATCGTATTTAAGAAGGTGAGCAAGCATTTTTGGGCTTGTTAAGTCGTTGATTGCAACAACTTCATAACCTTCTGCATCGAACATTTGTCTGAAAGCGAGACGACCAATACGGCCGAAACCATTAATAGCAACTTTAACTGCCATTTTTAAAATACCCCCTAAAAAGTAAAAAAAAATTTTTCCAGTTTACTGGAATAATATTTAACTAAAATATGTAAATACATACTCTAGCTTATAACAACTTAATTAGACCACTAGACGTATAATCATAAATTATCGTTCAAATATATGTCTAAGTTTTTCACTAGGATTATAATACAATAAATTATATCAAATTGTCAATCTAAATCAGCAGTTTTTCCGTTATAAATTTATTATCCTATTAATAAAAATAATTTATCTAACAAAATCTTTACAAAATTTTTATAAAAATATATTTTCTTGTAAAGAAAAAAGAATTTTTCTCCTAGATGTATTTTTTATCTTCTATAGAGAAAAATTCTTTTTCAAAGTGTAAACCGTATATTAATTAAAATATATTACATTTTTATAAATGAATTATAAACCAAATTTTTCAGCAGTTTTTACTACAATAGCACATTCACAACGTTTTTTCTGTAATTCACAACCAAGTTCATATGGTTCATGGATATTGCCATGGAATAAGTCAGCATTAGCATGACAACCACCACTACAGAAGAACTTAGCCCAACAATCACGACATTTTTCTTTGCTTAATACATGAGTTTTTCTAAATTCTTTTGGAAGCTCTTTATTTTTTACGCCTTCAAATACATTTCCAAGCATGTAATTTTCTCTGCCTGCAAACTGATGGCAAGGATACATATTACCATCTGCAGCTACAGCATAATATTCATGACCAGCTCCACAACCACTCAAGCGTTTAGCTACGCAAGGACCATGTTCTAAATCGATATTAAAGTGGAAGAAGAAGAAACCTTTACCTTCTTTTTTACGTTTTAAATAAATTTCTGTTAATTTATCATATTCAGCAAAGATTTTTGGTAAATCTTCTTTTGTAAATCCATATGGAGAATCTTTTAATACAACTGGCTCTACAGATAAAATATCAAAACCTTCATCAGCCATGCTGAGTACATCTTTAGAAAAGTCCATATTGCGATTAGTGAATGTACCACGTAAATAATAATTATTGCCATCACGGGAATCAACTAATTTTTTAAAGTTTTTAACAACTTTATCATATGTGCCATGTCCACCAACATCAGGACGCATATAATCATGAACTTCTTTTCTACCATCAAGACTTAATACCATGCTGATATTGTTGTCATTGAGCCATTTAATATTTTCATCATTTAATAAAACACCATTTGTAGTAAGTGTTAATTTAAATACTTTTCCTGTTTCTTTTTCTTTTTGACGTACATATTCTGTTACATATTTTACAACAGGCATATTAACAAGTGGTTCGCCACCGAAAAAGTCAATTTCGCAATGTTTACGTTTACCGCTATGTGCAATGATATAATCAACAGCAGCTTTACCAACTTCTTTTGTCATCAAACGACGGTCATGACCCATATCACCTGTACCAGCAAAACAATATTTACAACGTAAATTGCAATCTTCTGCTACAAGAAGGCACATGGATTTTACAAGACCTGTTTCGCCAAAATATGGAGGTACATCAATATCAGGAGCAAATAATTCTCCACGTTCCATTAATTCATGTAATTCTTCTAAAATTTCACGAAGGTCTTTTTCATCATATTTATCAGCCAAATTTTTAATTACTTCTTCATCATTTGTGCCATCAAAATAATCCATTACATCATAAACAGTTTTATCAATTAAATGTACAGTAGAGCTATTCACATCTAATAATATGTACATTCCATTTTGATAAAACTTGTGTATTTTATTACTCATAGCCATTATTTAAAATTCACACCTCTAAAAATAAATATAATTTATAATTAAACTCAATATATAAATTTATAATCGAGTTATTTATTACCATAAATTTTAAACTTTTTAAAATCACTAAGAAAGGGACTGTCAATACAGCCCCCTACTTGAGAAATATTAGTGTTTTTCGCAAACCTGATTGCCAACTGTGCAAGAAGTTTTGCAAGCAGACTGACAAGAAGCTTGGCATTCGCCACAACCGCCAGTTTTAATAGTAGCCTGAAGGTAAGGTTTGTTAACAGTTTTAATATGTTTCATACTTATCTCTCCTTTGCGATTTAATATATAATATTGTATATGTTTTTAATCAAATAAGCAAGTCTAGCAAAATATATAAAAAAACTACCTGAAAATCATCATCTTCAAGTAGTTTTTTTCATTTTCTATTATTTTTCTGGTATTAAAATAATTTGTACTGGTAAATTTGATGCTCCTGGTGGTGTATATAAAAAGCTTAATTTATCACTATTATTATATGTTCCTAAATAAGCATAGTAATTAATATCTTTTTCATGACCAAAGAATGGCAAATCATCTGGTGTAGAAATCATTTTATATTCACCATTTTCACCAACTTTTACTGCCATAGCACCAGCATAAACTCCACCTAAAGGCTTAAGATAAAAACTTGTCTTCCCTTTGCCTTCAAGCTTAGGCTCAAAATTATATACTATGCCATAATTACCAAAATTTTGTGTAACTGAATTATCGGTATTATCTTTACCATATTTATAAAGGTCTGTTTTATTATCACCTATATAAAAATACGCTCTTCCCATTTCTTCTGGATTATAAGCTCTTCTATTTGTTAAATAGCGTTCTTTTCCCTCATACGTTCCTCTTAAACGATGCTGGTCTTTTTCCAAAATAGGCGCATAATTTACATATCTTAATAAATTTTTATCAGTAGGTGCAATTACTACGCTCACCTTTAATGGCTTTTGCGCATAAAAATCAAAAATACCATATACTAAACCACCACTTGGCACAATACGTTCATCATCTTCTACACGCAAAAAAGTTTTACTATATGGAGCAAGTTCTATTTCTCTAGTTTCATGACTATTAAAATATCTTTGCATAGTTACTTTTCCTACATAAAGATAATCTTCACTAGGGCCTGCCACAGCTTCTTTTGTTACTTTAACCACATTAGATTTATCAGACATATTCTGAATAACTACAGCTATTTTTTTATCTTCCTTCATTCCATTTAAGTGATAATACAATAATCGTGTATCACCTTTCACTGTATCTTGATATAAAATTCCATCTTGCTCCACAGTTTCAGGAGAATCAGAAAATAAAAGGGTAGTATCATCATCTTTTGTTTCCATAAATAATAATTTATCGGCTTCATATTTTTCTACATCTTTATCTTTATTTGCTAAAACTATTGTGTTTTTTAAATCTTTTTCATTATTATCTTGAGCTTGAACTAATGTAAAATTACATATCATTGCCAATGATAATACAAATGAAAAAATCTTATTTTTTTTCATAAACAAAAAATACCCCTATCCTTTATTAATGCTGATTAATTCCTAATCTATATAAAATTTTTGTCTTTAATATACGCCATTGAAAACCTATATAGCCAAAACGATAATTTGACACATTTGTTCGTTGTAATAAATATTTATCGGTCTTAAAAGTATTATATCCAGCATCACCTGTTACTGCTGCTAAATAATTATTATCTTTTAAACACTGAATACTTTCCTTTGTATAAACTCCATTAGGATAAGAGAAGAAATATATTGTTTTTAATCCATTCCATTCCATCAATAATTTAGATAATTTAATTTCATTATCCAAATTTTCTACTTCAGTCAATGGTAAATGATTTGCCGTATGACTGCCAATTTCAATATTATTATCCTGCATTTCTTTCAACTGTTGCCAACTAACATAATTTTCTTTACCAATATAATTAGTTGCCATAAACATAGTGGCTTTCATGCCCATTGCATTAACCATAGGCATCATATTAGTATAATTATCCTCATAGCCATCATCAAAAGTTATAATAATAGGATTTTCTGGCAATTCTTCACCATATTTTTCAGCACGAATAAAATCCATCATTGAAATTGTATGGTAATTATTTTCCTTAAAATAATCCAATTGTTCTTGAAATTGTTCCCTAGATAAAGAATAATCATCTGTATCTACAGTGTCATCATTGACACGATGATATTCAAAAATCATAACTCCCTTTGGTGGATAAATATATACTGAAGCAATCACTCCACCCATAAATATTACAAATAAAAGTATTATACTCAACGCTATTTTTTTTAAATTCATTCTTTTATACTATTGTCCTTCCTGATTTGCATTGCTAAAGCATCAATCTTACGCATGCGATGATTAATCGCAGAACGACTACAATTTAACAATTCCGCCAACTCGGTAAGCGAAGCCTCTGGATTATTTAAACGTAAATTAGCCGTTTGTTTTAATACTTTCGGTAACTCATCATATTCGTCATATTTTATCAATAAATTTATATTCTCAATTTGCTTCATAGCAGCATTAATCGTTCTTTGTAAATTAGCAGTTTCACAATTAACTAAACGATTAACCTGATTTCTAATTTCTTTTAAATTACGTGCAGATTCAAAAGCTTGCAATAAACTTTCCTCTACACCAATTAAAGCTAATAATTCTAAAATAGCTTCACTTTCTTTTAAATATACAATATATACATTTTTTCTATCTGTAAGTCCTACAGGTAAATATAATTCATGACACAAATCACGTATCAACTTTGCAAAAGTATAATTATCTGTTACAAATTCTAAATGATATTCACCTTCTGGTTTATTGACAGAACCACCACCTAAAAAAGCTCCTCTTAGATAAGCTATCTTACAACAATCATTTTGTAAAATATTGCGGTCAGTACCTGCATCTAATAAATTTTTTGCAGTCAAAAACCCTAATTTCTTCAAAATGCTACTAGCTTCTGGCGATGGTGTAGCTCTAACAGCATAATTATTGTGTTTTCGTAGACGACGAGAACGTCTAACTGTAACTTCTGTATGAATACCTTGTGGTACACTTGCTTTTAACAAAGTCAAAATTTTTCTGGCCACTGCCGCATTTTCAGTAACAAAATTTATACCAAAATCATGTTTGCTATTAAAAGAAATAGTGGCTCCCATACGTAGCAGTGCAGCTAATTCCGCTGTTTTGCAACATACTTGAGAGCCTAACACATGTACCAATTCATTCTTAACTTGACTTGCAAATGATGGCATCTAAAACCAACTTTCAAAATATATTATTCTATTTTAAACTCAATTTTCTTTTAATGTATGATATATTTTCATTACATTTTGTGCTAATTTCATTGAATCATGATGTATCATTTCTGAATCATCAATTATATCTGCTTTAAATAAACCAACACCTAAATCTTCTACAGCTTTTTCGTCAACAAGCACAGGATATTGACCTTTTTGCGCATAATATTCCTGCATTTCTGCGGAAATCTCTTTATTATTAACTAAAACATAATCAACTATACCTGCACCGCCATGTTCAATTAAAGCTTTTACATGCATAGAAGCTGTATAATCATCTGTTTCTCCTGGTTGGGTCATTACATTACAAATATAAATCTTTATAGCTTTACTTTTTTTGATTTCATCAGCAATATTATCCACTAATAAATTAGGGATTATACTTGTATATAAACTTCCTGGACCAAATACAATAACTTCAGCTTCTCTGATAGCTTTTATGGAAGAAGGCACTGGCTCTACATGGTGTGGAAAAATATGCACACGTTTTATTCTTTTATGCACTAACGGAATTTGAGACTCACCTTCTACAACAGTTCCATCTTCCATAGTCGCACTTAAACGAATTTTAGCTGTTGTCGCTGGGAAAACTCTCCCTTTTACAGCTAATACACGGCTTGACTCTTTTAAAGCTTGTTCAATATCGCCAGTAACTTCTGTCATTGCAGTGATAAATAAATTACCAAAACTATGACCAGCTAAATCACTATTTCCACTAAAACGATATTGAAATAACTTTTCCATCATTGGTTCTGTATCTGCTAAAGCTACTAAACAATTTCGCAAATCGCCTGGAGGCACAATATTAAACTCCTCACGAAGTCTACCAGAAGAACCGCCATCATCTGCTACAGTAACAATAGCAGTAGCATTTCTAGTTTCCTCTTTCATACCACGAAGAAGCACAGAAAGACCTGTACCGCCACCAACAACCGTAACATTTGGACCTTTATCCAATTTGCGATGTTCATAAATCATATCTACTAATCTTCCAGACTTATCAGGAACAAGCACTGTTATCAATGAACGAATGACCATTCTTGTAGCTGATAACATTATTATCAAGCCAAAGACGATTATAGCTATGCCTACGATTGCAGTTATCATATAATCATATGAACCTGTCCATGTATACACAGCATAAAATAAAAATTCTTCAATGCTATCTATATATTTATAATTGAATACTATGGCTAAGCCTAAACCTGTAAGCAGTGCACCAACAGCAAATAAACATAACCAACGCTTAAATCGCATTCCAGGATAAAGCCATTTTAATAAATGCATTTAATCCCCTACTTTCTTATTTTACTATGTTCAATTTGCTCTATGTTCTCTTACTTCATTTTTCATCAAATCACGATGTTCTAAATTTGCCACATAACCTTTTTCATTTAATAAATTATATAAATGATTAGCTATATATACAGAGCGATGCATACCACCTGTACAGCCCACAGCAATTACCAACTGACTTTTTTCTTCATTGATATATTGTGGTATTAAAAACTCTACTAAATCATCTAATTTCTTCTTAAATTCTTTAGTAACTTCATGTTTTTCTATATAAGCTGCCACTTCTGGCACAGTTCCGCTCTTATAGCGAAGTTTTTCATCATAAAATGGATTAGGCAAAAATCTCACATCAAAAACTAAATCAGCATCTAAAGGCAAACCGAATTTAAACCCAAAAGATAAAATACTGATATTCATTTTTCCTGTATCATCAGTTTTAAACATCTTTGTAAGGCGTTCTTTCAATTCAGCACGTTTTAAACAGCTAGTATCAATAATGAAATTAGCACGTTTTTTGATTTTATCTAAAGCTTTACGTTCAAGTTCAATAGCATCACTAACTAAAACATTAGGGTCCATTGGATGACGTCTACGAGTTTCTTTATAACGACGAATAATTACTTCATCAGAAGCATCCATAAATAATAAATGATAATTTACTTTTTGTGCATCAATCTCATCTAAAACTTGATTAAATGTATCAAAAAAATCTTTACTACGTGTATCTACTACCAAGACAAATTTCTGCATATTTTCTGTAGAATTACTACATAAATCTACAAATTTTGGTATCAATACAGGAGGTAAATTATCAACACAAAAATAACCCAAATCTTCAAGATTACGACATGCTAATGTTTTCCCAGCTCCAGACATACCAGTAACAATTATCAAACGAAAATCTTTCATATCTAACACCTCTAATCTATAAACTAGGAACATTATCCATTCTTATATAATAATCGCTCAAATATCTTTTTTCAATACATATTTATAAATTGCTTCGGCAACGCCATCATGTTCACAATCACCCACAACTACATCACCACAAGCCTTGACATCATCTTTAGCACTTCCCATAACAGCGCTAAATCCAGCCACTTTCAACATAGGAACATCATTATTTGCATCACCTATAGCCATCACTTCATCTATGCCCAAACCTAGTTTTTCTGCCAAATGATGAAGACCACTTGCTTTACTTATATTAGGTGCCATTATTTCTACATAATTAAATTGAGATTTGGCAGCATGAGCTTGACCAGAAAATTTTTCATTAAAAAGCTTTGCCACTTCATCACTTTCTTCATTACTAGTAGTGATGACTAAAATTTTAGGAATTCTATCTACTAATTCATATACTTTTTCACCGATGGCACAACCTTTTATATTAATACCTTCTTCATATCCTTTTGTCTTATCTGTATAAGCTTCGTAATATAATTTATCATCTTGATAAGTTTGAAAATAATACTTCATTTCTTTGCAATAATCATAAATTTCACTGACAATTTTTGGAGGTAAAAAACCTTCAAAATACACTTTTCCAGATACAGATTTTATTAAAGCACCATTATAAGTAATAATGGGCACATCTAATTCTAATTGTTCAGCAAATCTACGAGATGCCTCATACATTCTACCTGTTGCAATTGTTGGTATAATACCTTCTTTTGCCATTTCCTTTATAGCTTGTTTATTAGCTGGAGATATTTCACCATTTTTATTTAATAATGTACCATCTAAGTCTGTAGCAAATAATTTTATACTCATAAAACCACACTCTTTTCTTATTAAGAATTTATTCAATTATATCATAAACTTACATAATTTATTTTTTATTTATCACCAAGATATACCATTCCCTGAAATGATATTATCTTCATTATCAGAACTAATTTGAACATTTAAAATCACAGGCATATTAGCTTCGCTTTCCATCCATGATTTCAATTTTATTACATCTTGGCTAGATAATTGTTCTTTTACATATACAATGACCATAAATTTTAAAGCGTTTACTTCACCTTTTTCATTGATATTATTAATTGTTCCGCCTTCAATCTTATCAATCTGTGGAAATAAAATCTTTCCTTTTGTATTAAAAGCTTTTAAGATTGCTTGATTATCCGTTATTCTTTGATATGCTGGATAATATTGTACACTTAAATTTTGATATTTCATCAAATCACTATCTTTATTAGCCACATTCAAAACGCCATCACGCTGTTGAATACTACTATTTATCAATTTTTCAATATCTTGCTTTGAATAACCTTCATCATAAACATTTTGAATAATTTTCAAATTTAAATCTTTAAGCTGACTATAATTTAATAAATCTTTTTTCAGTTTATCAATCTGTGTCTCTTCTAAAGTTTTGCCGATTAAAACTACTTCAAAAGTCTTACTATCTTCTCTTATATGATAAGCAACTACTTGTCTATCATCATAATTAAAATATTCATTTATATAGCTAGTAGCTTGTGCTTTTTCTACATTATCTCTTACACTTTGATAAGCTGTATATACACTAGGAATGATTGTTATAATACCGATAATTGCTAAATAAAATTTCTGTCTGCGCAACACTTGAATAGATACATATTGTTTTGCAGGAACTTTAATAAATTTTAAAACTATAAAAGTTGACAAACAAATAAACACACCATTTATACAAAATAAATATAAAGCACCACTAAAGAATTTCAAAGAATGTGTAGCGATACCATATCCCGCAGTACAAAGTGGTGGCATCAAAGCTGTGGCAATGGCTACACCTGGAATTACATTACTTTTTTCTTTACGAGTTATACCTATTATCCCTGCAAGTCCACCAAATAATGCTATCAAAACGTCCCATATCGTAGGTTCTGTACGTGCCAATAACTCTGAAGAAGCCGTAGAAATTGGTGATATATAAAAATAAATAGTTGATGTTAAAATGCAAAATCCTATTTGAAATAATAATTTTAAAAATGACTCACGTACATAAGCCGTATCATATGTAGCTATACCATAACCTATAGCCATAATAACACCCATAAGTGGAGATATTAACATTGCCCCAATAATTACAGCTGTACTATTCATATTCAAGCCAATAGAAGCAATAAACATAGCTAAAATTAAAATAGCCATATTCGTACCTTTTAATAAAGCTCCACTTTCAATTCTCTCGGAAATTTCTTCCATTGATGCCCTATCTGCATTCAAATCGAATACATCTAATAATACTTTTTTCAAATAGTCCATAAATTATCACCCTTTCTCAAAATAAATTTTGTGACTTTTCTTTAATTATAAATAACTTCATAACAATAAGCAAAATATTACTTTTAAAATTTTACATAAAAATAAAGGATAGATAATTTTTATCTATCCTTCTATCAAAATAATTATTTTTTATTATTAAATTTCGTAAAAATCAATTTTAGCTTTTATTTCACCCATAGGCTCAAAGACAATTCCTGTTGCTTCTTGCGTAGGATAAACACGAGAACTGATTACATATTCTCCACCATTGATAAAAATTTCTAAAGAAGAATAATCACTGAATATCTGCAAAGAAATCTTTTCATCTTGTAAATTAACTTTTACTTCACGTTCACCAGTTACACCTTTACCAGATTTATCGCGATTTAATTTAAATATTTTACTATTTTTATCATAGCTAATAACCGTTTCTTCATTTTCAGAAACACGCAATTTTAAGTTAAAACCATTTGCTTTTGTCAAATCAAAAACAGTATTTAATTCATAACAATCGCCATTTATTCCTTCTAAAATACAATTTTGAACTAAGTTTACATCATAATTCACATTATTTTTTCTTAATTTTTTCAACTCTGGTATTGGTAAACTATATACTTTGTTGTTTTTCACTTCTAAAACACGAGGAATACTCATCATACCAGCCCAACCTTCTTCTTGTTCTGGCATCTCGCTTTCCCACATAGCAAGCCAACCAATCATTAAACAACGATTATTTTTTTCATCCTGCATTATTTGCGGAGCATAAAAATCAAAACCATAATCTAACATCTCAAAGTCATTTTCACGTTCAAAAATTCCTGTATTATAGTCCATTTTTCCTAAGAAATAACCTGATTGATGTAAATTTAAAAATTTATTACCTTCTGGCTCTACACCTTGAGGAGATAAAATCAATATTTCATGATTATCTATCTCTGCAAAATTAGGGCATTCCCACATAAAACCTAAATTTTCTTCTTCTGTAGACATAGCCATTACATTAACAAATTCCCAATTCAATAAATCCTTAGATTTATAAATTAATGCTTGTCCTGTTTTTTCTGTTGTTTGAGCCCCTACTACTTTATAATACATATCATTATATTTCCAAACTTTAGGGTCTCTAAAATGCTCCTTAAGAATATTTAAATCTTCAGGAAAACTATCTATATTGATAATTGGATTGTTCTCCAATTTTTTAAAATTTATACCATCTTCACTGATTGCTACACATTGAGTTTGCAATTGTGCATCATCTTTATCATTTTCTTTATCCAAAACTACATGTCCTGTATAAAAAAGATATAAAGTATTATCTTTTTCTATTGCACTACCAGAAAAGCAACCATCTCTATCATATTCATCAGTTGGTGCAAGTGCTATCGGTTTTGTTTTCCAATTAACTAAATCCTTACTTGCTACATGTCCCCAATGCATAGGGCCCCATTGGCTAGAATATGGATGATATTGATAAAATACATGATATTCATCCTTAAAATAACAAAATCCATTAGGGTCATTAATCCAATTTGCAGGAGCACTAATATGATATTGTGGCTTCCAATAACTTTTTTTGGCAATTTTTGCCATTTTACTTTGATATTGTTCTGCTTTTGCTAAAGCTTCTAAATGTGTCAAAATCTCTCTCCTTATATTTCATGTTTATGAAATTAAAATTTCACGAGTATATATAAAACCCGTTTGATGGTTTTATATAATATCACCATCTTCAAAAAAATGCAACCATTTTTTATAAATTATATTAATAACTAAATATGCTTAAAATTTATATTATATATTATGAATGTTAAACAAATATTAAGATTTTATAAAAAAAGAACTACTTAAATGACATGCACCCAAAATATTGGACATATTAATTAAGCTACTAATTGAGACTTAGTTCTGTATTCTACGGGACTAAGTCCTTTTA
>NZ_CFQVBI010000054.1:0-8097 GCF_986095205.1 Megamonas sp.
GGTGACCTTGGCAGGACTCGAACCTGCGACCTTTTGATTCGTAGTCAAACACTCTAATCCAGCTGAGCTACAAGGCCATTTGTTTGCGGTTGTCTTAACCGCGTATATTATAATATCAGATTGATTTATATTTGTCAAATGTTTTTTTGAAAAAATTTAAGATTTATTAAAATAAATTTTAGCTCTATACGAAATAGATAATAAATGATATATTATGTGATGGATAGTATTCGAAGCGAAACTGTACCACAAACTTTTATTTTTATCTAATTAAAAAGGATTGTATCGAAAGAACAAGACCTTACCAGAGATTTCATTGTATTACTTCCAAGAAAAAGAGGTGATAAAATGAAAATAGGATTTATTGGTGCGGGGAAAGTAGGCTTTTCCCTAGGAAAATATTTACAAAATAATTGCAGTCAAAATGATGTAGAGATTGTAGGTTATTTTAGTAAATCTTTAAAATCGGCAAAATCAGCAGCAGATTTTACCAGTACTAAATTATATATAAATCTTGAAAATATCTTAAAAGACAGTGATACCTTATTTTTGACAGTGCCTGATGGTAGTATCAGTCAAATTTGGGATTATATGAGAAATCTGGATATTAGAAATAAAAATATTTGTCATTGTAGCGGTTCGATATCTTCGACCGCTTTTTTTGATGCTCAAAATAAAGGTGCATATGCATATTCTATCCACCCACTTTGTGCGATAAATGATAGGTATGAAGCTTATAAAAATTTAGCAAATGCTGTATTTACTATTGAAGGTAATAGTGAACATTTAGATAGCTTGATGCAGATTTTTCAAAAATGTGGTAATGACATCATAAAAATCGATACGCAAAAAAAAGCACTATATCATGCAAGTGCAGTAATGGCTAGTAATTTAGTTACAGCCTTATTTGCCACGAGTATAGATTTATTAAATCGTTGTGGTGTAGATAAAAAGATGGCAAAAAATATTTTATTGCCATTACTACAGGGTAATGTAGCTAATTTAGCTACTTTTGATATTAAAGATGCTTTGACTGGCCCAGTAGAGAGAAATGATGTAGTTACGATAAAAAAACATTTAAATGCATTTAATCAAGAAAATTTAAATCAAGAAAAAGAAATTTATAAGTTATTATCACAAAAATTAATTGAAATTGCACAAAGTAAAAATTCATTAAAAGATTATAGTGAAATGAAAGAGGTTTTTGATAGTGAAAAATACAGTATCAACATTTAAAATGCAAAAGGAAAACAAAGATAAAATTACAATGCTTACAGCATATGATTATTCTACAGCAAAGTTGATTGATGAAGCTGGAGTTAATGGAATTTTAGTAGGTGATTCCTTGGGCATGGTTATGCTTGGTTATGAAGATACATTATCTGTTACTATGGAAGATATGATACACCATATAAAAGCTGTTACTAGAGGAGCAAAAAATGCTTTAGTTGTAGGTGATATGCCATTTATGTCTTATCAGACATCTGTTTATGATGCTGTGAAAAATGCAGGTCGTTTAGTGCAAGAAGGTCATTGTCAGGCAGTAAAATTAGAAGGCGGAGAAAGTGTTTGCCCACAGATAAAGGCAATTGTCGAAGCTTCTATTCCTGTTATGGCACATATAGGGCTTACGCCACAATCTGTTAATGCTTTTGGCGGTTTTAAAGTTCAAGGAAAAAGTGAAGATGCTGCCAAAAGAATTCTTCAAGAAGCAAAAGCTGTAGAAAAAGCAGGTGCATTTGCTGTAGTATTGGAATGTATTCCTGATAAATTGGCAAAAATTATCACTGAAGAAATAAATATACCGACAATTGGCATTGGTGCAGGTAGTGATTGTGATGGTCAGATTTTAGTATATCAAGATATGCTTGGTATGTTTGGCGGATTTAAACCTAAATTTGTGAAACGCTTTGCAAATGTTGGCGAAGAAATGACAAAAGCTTTTAAAGATTATATTGAAGAAACAAAAGCAAAAACATTTCCAGCAAAAGAGCATTGTTTTAAAATAGATGATAGTGTAATTGAAAAATTATATTGAGGATAATTTTATTTAAATATTACAAAGTTACAATAAAAACTATTGCATTTTATTTTTTTATATGATATTATGTAAACACGCTAAAGATGATGAAGAGGAAAAGTAGATAAATATAATCATGACAGAGAGTCAAGGATGCTGGAAACTTGATATGAGAGTATTTATTGAAGTTCACCTCGGAATTGCTCGCTGAACTTATTGTAGGTGGAGCCGGAGCCTTACCGTTATCGAAAAGGACAGTATCGGATTAGTCCCGTACTTAATGAGAGATATCTATATTTTTATAGATAAATAAGGTGGTACCGTGAATTCAGCCTCGCCCTTATATTAGGGTGAGGCTTTTATTATTTTTAAATCAATTAGATAAAAAAGAAAGGAGGCTTTTCATGAAGAAATTAGCTTTTTTAGGACCTCATGGAACAAATAGTGAAGAAGCTGCAATTTATATGGCTAATTTGCGTAAAGAAAAAATAAATTTAGTGGCATATAATACAATACAAGATGCTATACAAGCTGTTGCTCAAAAAGATGTAGATTATTGTTTAGTACCAGTGGAAAATTCAATAGAAGGTTCAGTTCGTATTACCTTGGATACTTTGGCTCATGATGTTGACTTAATGATAGAGTCTGAATTAATATGGAGTGTACATAATCAATTATTAACAAAAAATCCTAATGCTAAGATACACACAATAATTTCTCATATTCAACCATTAGCTCAATGTAGAGAATATTTAAAGAGTCATTATCCAACGGCAAAGACAGAATCTGTTTCTAGTACAGCTAGAGCAGCAGAAAAAGCAAGCTGTTATGGAGATGGTTATGCGGCAATAGCGACAAAAACAGCAGCTGATTTATATAATTTGCAGATAATAGATACAGATATTCAAGATGTTGAAGATAATTTTACTAGATTTATTTTATTGACTAATAAAGATAAAGTAAAAAAATATCAAGATGTAGCTAATATGATGATAATTTGTCAGATAGATGGTAGAGCTGGCAGTTTATACGAACTTTTGGGTGATTTTGCTTGTCGAAAAGTAAATATGACAAGAATTGAATCAAGACCTGCGCGTACAAGTTTAGGCGAGTATATTTTTTTCATAGAAATAGATGCTAATGTGGATAAAGATATTTTACAAGAAGCACTTATGCAGGCTAGTAAAAAATGTTTTTGGCTTAAAAACTTGGGAAAATTCCCAGTATATAAAGCTAGTAATAAATTAGTAAATGAAATAAATTAATCTTAAATATAGATAAATGAAAAGGTGGAATAAATAATGGTTGTAATAATGAATCCTGATGCAAGAGAAGAAAATATCATGGCTGTAGTAAAAGCTATCGAAAGTGTAGGGCTCACAGCTAAGATAATGGAAGGTGCACAGCAGAAAATTGTTGGTGTAATAGGTGACAAAACTCGTATGGGTTCACTAGCAGTAGAGGCAATGGAAGGTGTAGAACAGACAGTGGCTATTTCTAAATCTTATAAATTAGCCAGCCGTGAATTCCACCCAGCAAATACTGTTGTTGATGTAGATGGTGTAAAAATCGGTGATGGCAATGTAGTAGTAATGGCAGGCCCATGTGCAGTAGAATCTCGTGAACAATTATTAGAAGCAGCAAAAATCGTAAAAGCCGGTGGAGCACAATTTTTACGTGGTGGCGCTTATAAACCTCGTACTTCTCCATATTCTTTCCAGGGTCTTGAAAATAAAGGTCTTGAATATTTGGCTGAAGCTCGTGAAGTTACAGGATTAAAAGTAGTAACAGAAGTAACAGAAGTAGAAGCTGTTGATGCTGTAGCTCATTATGCGGATATTTTACAGATTGGCGCACGTAATATGCAAAATTTCCGTTTATTAAAAGAAGTTGGAAGATGTAATAAACCAGTTATGCTCAAACGTGGTCTTTGCGCTACTATTGATGAATGGTTAAATGCTGCTGAATATATTATGAATGAAGGCAATCATAATGTAATTTTATGTGAACGTGGTATTCGTACTTATGAAACATATACAAGAAACACATTAGATATGAGTGCTGTAGCAGCAGTAAAACATTTAAGTCATTTACCAATTATCGTAGACCCAAGTCATGGTACAGGTAAATGGAGAATGGTAAAACCTATGAGCTTTGCAGCAATAGCAGCTGGAGCAGATGGACTTATCATTGAAGTTCACCCAAATCCTGCAAAAGCTTTATCTGATGGACCACAGTCTTTGACACCAGAAAATTATAGAGAAGTAATGCGTGGTGTCTATAAAATTTCTGATTTTATGAAAGCAGAAAATTTATTTACTGATTACATGAAAGACTAAAAATTTATATTATAAGATGAGAAAAAGCAGTCAAATACTTATTTATAATTAAAGTATTTGACTGCTTTTTTATGTCATTAAAAATAAAAATATAGGATAAGCTATAAAAATAAAGATAATAGTAGTGATTAAAAAAATTGCCTCAGCAATACTGGTGTTTAATTTATATAGTTGAGTAACTACAACAGAATTGATACCAATAGGACACATGCCAATCAAAGTGATGACTGAAATGAGTAAAGCATTATCTGTAAATAAGCTAGCAGTAATGAATGATAATACAGGTATGATAAGAAAACGAACAGGTACAATAGTCAAAGCTAGATATTTATATAAGCGAGCTGCTTTAAAATTTAATAAATAACCTACAGGTAAAATACCAAACCAAGCACCTAGATGGACAGAAGCATTAAAAATGGGGTCAAAAATATCAGGACGAGGTACTTCGTAAATATTTAAGATAGCACCGATAAACATACTAAGTAAACCAATTTGGTTCCAACTGATTAGAATAGAACGCCAATGCGGTTGAAATTTTGCTTTCGAGCCAGCTGTGAATTTTTGATGAAAATATTCAGCTAGAGGAAAACAAAAAGAAAGTGTAAAAATATTTTGTACCATAGCGATAACTTGGACATAAGCATAAGCTAATTGCCCCATAGCTATATAGGCACATAAACCACCTAAAATACCTGTATTAGAGAGCATACTACTTAAAAGATAAGCACCGCTATTGCGTATATTTTTACCAAGTCGCCAGTTTACATATGGATAAGCTAATAATCCTGGAAGTGCTGAAATGAGGATAATTCCTACGAATGCCAATAAAAATAAATTTTGATCTATTTTTATCAACCAAAAACTACCAAGTCCAGTGATTATCATGATGAAACGGATATTTAATTTTAAGAGGAAATTACAAGTATTTAAAGATATTATCTTATATTTATGGAAATAATATCCTATAGTTAGAGGTAAAATAACATCAATAAATATGAATAAAAGGCGATAAAATGTTTCTGACATAATAACACCATTTAAGCTTTTGCAATATCAGGGCGAAGATGACTTGCTCTACCTAAATAAATATGTTTTATTTCCTTTTGTGTTTTATCAGTATTCACCAAAAGTAAAACGCGGATACATTTTTCCATACTGTTTTCTACATATAATTGTTGAGCATCAAAAAGTGGCACTAAATCCCAATTAGGTAATTGACGTGCAGCAAAAGCAGGAAATACACTAGATAAATCTTTAGTAGCACTAAATAAAGCAGCACCAATATCTTCAGCAGTAATATCATTAGCTTCAAGAATGTTTATTAATAATTTTTTGACAGCCTCAATAATCTCTTCACGATTATCATTCTCCACAGTGATAGCTCCTCTAATTCCTTGCATAAAAAACATTCCTTTCATTTAAATATATTTCTATGTGCTTTACTTTTCTTTGGTGGGCAAAGAAAAGTAACAAAAGAATACCCACCGCAGATAAAATTTTAGTTTTGAAAATAATTATCTTTTCATACAACGCTTAGAAACTCGCTTCGCTCAAACATTCAGACTAAAAACGTATTCAAAGATAATTATTTTCAATAACCTTACGGTTACCACAAAATTTTATAATGCGGAAAATAAAAATTGCTAAATTATTTAATAATCAATAATACCAAATATTTCCCGCATTTTAGCATCTTTTTGCGGTAGCCGTAGGCTATTGGTAAAGATAAAAATATGACAATGGTTTTAGTTCTACTGTTTGAACGTAGTGAGTTTAGAACGTTGTTGGCATATTTTTATCTTTATCAAAGTAAAAAGTGCGTGAGCGGGTAGTTTTCTTTTTGGTTCGTTTTTCTTTTGTATAAAAGAAAAATGAACATAAAAAACTATTTTTCTTTAAAAATGTTAATCATTAAACGAATTGATAAGAAGACGGCTACTAGATATCCTAATACACCTAAAATAGGGATTTCCATTATTTGAGGTGTCATATTAGTAGTGCAGATAATGCTAGAGCCTAAAAGTAGTGCAGAGCAAATGATACCGATGATTAATTTATTAATCATTTTATCTAAACGACGAAGTGGTTCTTCTGAGCCTGTTAAGTCTAAATTAACTTTAGTTTGTCCACTCATTGTCATTTTTAGGATATCAGATAATTGTTCTGGTATATGCATGGATTTTTGAAGCATTAAATAGCTATCTCGTTTGAATTTAGTGAATTCTTCTTTCCAACTGAAATTTCGTTTAAAATCAGCTCGCATATAAGAAGCAAAAATATCGATAAAATTGACATTAGGACAACAAATTTTGAGAACAGATTCAATCGTAACGACACCACGAGCAAACATACTTAGACCAGGATTAATAGAAAGTTTATGACGGCGAGCAACAGTTATGATATCATGTGCTAATTCACTCAATTTTAATGTTTGGAAATTGGCATTACTATAGCGGTTCATTAGATTATCAATATCTTCATAAAGTTGGATATGATTTAATTTTCCTTGAACAGTACCTAAAGTTAAAATAGCGTTTTTCATCTCATAAGTATCATGTTGAACAAGGGCGTAAACAGCTTTTTTTAAAGCATCACGTTCTTTAGAAGATAAACGCCCCATCATACCTAAATCAAGCCAAATAATTTTACCGTTTTTTATCCAAATATTACCTGGGTGAGGATCAGCATGGAAATAGCCATCTTCAATGATTTGTTTTACATAATTTTTGCCAAGATGAATACCTAATTCTTCAACATTATAACCTTGGGCTTTCAATTTGCTGATTTCATCAATGCGATGACCATCAATATATTCCATTACAAGTACGCGAGCTGTAGTCAGTTCATGTTTTACAGTAGGACAATCAACGAAAATATCTTCACTATTAAGTCGTTTGAATTCATCAATATGTTCAGCTTCCATCATGAAGTCCATTTCTTGCTTAGTGATATTCCACATTTCATCAAGAATGGCGTTAAAATCTAAAATACTAGATGAAGTTTTAAAGACTTGCAAGATAGATACAGCTCGTTTTAGTAAAACTATATCTTTAGCCATTACTTCATAAATTCCAGGACGTTGTACTTTGATGACGATTTTTTCACCAGTTTTTAATGTAGCTTTATGTACTTGAGCTATAGAAGCAGAGCCAAGTGCATGATCATCTATATCGAGAAAAACATCTTCTATTTTTTTATTATATTCTTTTTCAAGACAGTCTTTGATGATGCTAAAATCTAAAGGTTTAGCTTGTGTTTGCAATTTAGTCAATTCAATGGCATAATCGGCAGGTAAAAATCCTGGTTTTAAAGAGAGTATTTGACCTAATTTTACAAATGTAGGGCCTAAATCTTCTAAGATTAAACGCAATTTTTCAGGTGTCATATCGCTTGTAAGTACATTATGCTTACGTAAAACAAGCACCATTTCCCGTAAACGATGAGAGGAACTGTACTTTGTTTGTTTAGGAAATTTTATCAAATTAACACCTTCTATCATGAATTTTTAATATAATGTATTTAAATAAAACAATTATGTTTATTATAGCAAATAAGTGAAAAATAGTATAACAGTTTATTTATCGCTTAGAATATGGATTTTTGATGAGCTTAAAATTTTTAATAAAAAAGAGTTGAAATATTAATTTGAAAATCTGACATGCACCCAAAATATTGGACATATTAATTAAGCTACTAATTGAGACTTAGTTCTGTATTCTACGGGACTAAGTCCTTTTA
>NZ_CFQVBI010000055.1:0-31814 GCF_986095205.1 Megamonas sp.
TAAAAGGACTTAGTCCCGTAGAATACAGAACTAAGTCTCAATTAGTAGCTTAATTAATATGTCCAATATTTTGGGTGCATATCAGAATTTTTCTTAAGGCTTTTATTGTTTCACGTGAAACATTTGATGATTTTTTGACTATGAGTTGTTATATATACTCCTAAAAAAATAAATAAGGCGCCAGATAATTGAATATAACCAATATCTTCTTTAAGAAAAATAGCACCACAGATCATGCCAAAAATAGGAGTTAAGTTAGAAAAAATAGCTGCTATACTAGGACCAGCATTTTTTACACCGATGTTCCAAAATAACATCGAGCCAACACCGCCACATATTACAACAAAAGCAAAGGACATATATCCTAAACTATCTAGGAGTGTGTAATATAACTGTTCAGAGAAATAAGCATAGATTGCTACTTCAATAGCACCGATTAATCCCGACCAAGCTGTTACAGCAATAGCGGATAAATAATTCATGATTTTTAGGCCTAAAATGGAATATAATGCCCAAACGATTTGACAAATAAAAAATAATGTATCGCCAGGATTAAAATTAAAATTTAATAATACATCTATAGAGCCTTTTGTAATTAAGAAAATGACACCAATAAAAGAAATAAAAATACCAATCCATTGGATGAAATTTAATCGTTCATGAATGAATATCGTGGCAATTAATGCTGTAATAGCAGGACCTGTAGCGGCGATTAATGTACAATTAGTGATACTAGAATAGTGAAGCCCTGTAAACTGAGCTACATTATTGATGCCTATACCTGTCAGTCCCATGAGGATTAGAGGAACGATACAATGTTTAGGTGGGATAAATTTTTGTTCTTTTCTTAAATAGATAATTATGAATAAAATCGTACTTATTAATAAATATCTAAAAGTAGTTAAAGCAGGGGGCGTCCAATTTTGTATAAGAATTTTAATACATAATGGTTGGATGCCCCAAAAGATAGTGGCAAGCGATAATAATAAATATGTTTGTTTTAACATGGAATATATACCTTAGTACTTAATCATACTAAACCAAATAACATATAAGCGATTAAACATATGAAAGCTACTGAGAATTTTAATAATGTAAGTACAAAAATATCATAATAAGATTCTTTATGAGTGAGACCACAAACTGCCATTAGAGTTACAAGTGCCCCAGCATGAGGTACAGTATCAAATCCCTCAGAAGCAATGCAGATAATACGATGTAAAACTTCTGGGGACATACCAATTTGCTGTGCCCAAGTTAGCCATTCTTGACCAAATGTTCCTACTGTAATCATTAAACCAGCAGAAGAGGAACCTGTAATACCAACCATGATATTAGTAGTAATAATAGAGGAGAACAAAGGACCATCACCAAAAGAAAGTCCTAAAAGGGCAGATTTTATCATAGCAAAAGCAGGAAGTGCAGCGATAACACAACCAAAAGCATAACCAGAAGCTACATTTAAAACAGCAGAGGTAGAGCCAATAGCACCTGTATTTATTGGATGAATAACGCCTCCTAAACGGCGTAATTTTTTACGACCAATATAAGCAGCGACAATGCTACTGATTAATAAAGCAACATTGATAGACCATATAGCTTGAACTTTAGCAACACTTGAAGCAATCAAAGAGAGCTTTAAAGGTGCAAATGCTAATAAACTATTTTGATCCCAATGAAAAGCCCAAGACCAGTTAAATGGATTGCTAACATATAGATTAATAATAATAACCATTAAAAGAGGAATAGAGGATAATCGCCAATCAGGTAGTTCATCATTATTGTTTTCAGGTTCATTTAAAGTATGTTTTCCATAACCTTCACCTTTAGCTTTAAGCGATTTACTACGGTAAGAAATCCAAACATAAGCTATAATAAAAAATAGAATAGAAGCGAGTAGCCCTTGACCTATACCTGCCCAAGTAGTTGTACCAAATACAGCAGCTGGGATAATATTTTGTATTTGAGGTGTACCTGGTAAAGATACCATACTATAAGTAAAAATACCCATCCACAAAATTGCTGGTAAAAGACGTTTAGGAATATCAGCTTGTTTAAAAAGTATAGCAGCAAATGGATACATAACAAAAGCTACTACAAACACACTTAATCCACCATAAGTGAGAACACCGCAACCAAGTAATACAGCAAGGATGGCACGTTCTTTTCCTAGAACAGATACAATTTTAGCAGCAACTGAAGCAGCTAGACCGCCTTCTTCCATGATTTTGGCAAAGACAGCACCAAGTAAAAATACAGGATAATAACTTTTAATATATTCAGCAGCTTTAGTCATATACAATTCACTATACACAGGCATGGAAGTATAGTCACTAGTAATAGCTGCTAAAACAGCAAATATTGGAGCAATAAAGATTAATGAAAAACCTCGATAGGCAAAAAACATTAATAATAATAAACTAATAAAAATAATAGCTAAATCCATAAATAATACCTCCAAGTATAAATAAAAGCCTTCCTGAATAAGGAAGGCTTTTATGATGCTTTAAATTATAAACCAGAAACTTCGTGGATATATTTTCTAGCTTTTTGAGCATATTCAAGAGGGTTAGCAATTGCAGGGTCTTGTTCTGCTTCAACCATTGTCCAACCTTCGTAATTATTTTCTTTTAAAATATCATAAACAGGTTTGAAATCAATGCAACCATCACCAGGAACAGTGAACATGCCCATTCTTACACCATCTAAGAAACTCATATTTTCGTTT
The DNA here is from genome assembly GCF_986095205.1 of Megamonas sp. Taxonomy (NCBI): domain Bacteria; kingdom Bacillati; phylum Bacillota; class Negativicutes; order Selenomonadales; family Selenomonadaceae; genus Megamonas; species Megamonas sp. Next base: position 2,729 of record NZ_CFQVBI010000055.1, read on the forward strand.
TTTACTTTTTCAACAAGTTCTTTACGAACATCTTTTAAATGAACATGTTTGATACGGTTAATATATTTTTTGAGAATACCGATATAATCTTCACCAGAACATACAAGATGACCAGTATCATATAAAAGGAATACAAGATTAGGATCTGTTATTTCCATGAGTTTATCAATTTCTGCTTCAGTTTGTACACCAGTTCCCATGTGGTGATGATAAACAAGTTTCATATCTTTTTCAGCAGCTAAAGCCCCTAATTTGTTAAGTCCTTCAGCAACTAGTTTCCATTCTTCATCAGTATTATGAGGTTTGTTAGCGAATAAAGGTGTAGAAAGTTGACCTTGAATACTATTACCTTGTTCGGATACTACAACTACTTTTGCTCCCATAGCATGTAAAAAATCACGGTGAGCTTTAAATGCTTCAGCAGTTTCTTCATAAGGTTTTGTTGTTAAAAAAGAACTAAACCATGCACTGGCAACAGAAAGACCACGTAGAGCAAGGGCTTTTTTTAATACATCTACATCTTTTGGGAATTTACCGCCCATTTCACAGCCAGTGAAACCAGCTAAAGCCATTTCGCTTACACATTGTTGAAATGTGTTTTCTTTGCCGAGATCTGGCATATCATCGTTTGTCCAACCAATTGGGCAGATACCTAATTTAATATTTGTCATGAGAAATTCCTCCAAATTATAATTTATATTTATGGTTTAAATAACCTTGTTTGCAAAATAGATAAGTATGTTTAGTAAGCATACTTATCAAAATAAGAAATAAAAGGAAGACTTATTTATATAGTGATAATATATAAATTTATGCTGAATTAGTGTAAGAGGAGAAATTTTCTCCTCTTAGAAAATATATAGCATAATAAAAAAGGGGGCAATTTTATATCATAAATTGACAGTTTCAAGAAGTTAATTTATGATTATATAAAGAGTATATTAGTTAAATGATTAAAAAAAATTATCTATATTATGAATATATTATGAATATATTATGAGTAACTTATGTAAGTATATAGTACATCTTTTTGGTGATTTTGTCTATAGTTTTTATGAAAATTTTTATTATTTTTAGTAAGTTTAATTTTAATAATTTTGAAGGGAGTATTTATATGTTACAGTATTTTATGCCACATAAATATAAACATATTTTGAATAGAGATTGTACGCCTAAATTAGAATATTTTTGTAAAGTAGATGAAGTTTCATCTGTTATGCCTAGAGCTATGCATGTACATGAAAACTTAGTTGAAGTTTTATTAGTTTATGAAGGTAGCGGTATTTATACAATTGATAATAATAAATATATAGCTAAGAAAGGTGATTTGATTTTTTATAATTCTGGAGTAGTACATGATGAATTTGGTGGTAATGGAAGTAATTTAGGAACATATTGTTTAGGTATATCTAATTTAAAAATACTTAAATTAGGAGATAATAAAATTATTGAAGATAATTATTGTCCAATAATAAATTGTAATGAGTATTTTGATGATATTTTGAGTATGTTTGATATAATAAGAAAAAGTATAGATGTTGATGGAATACATGTAGCAGAATTCAGTAATTTTTTAGTACAAGCATTAGTGGTTAAGTTTCGTATAATTATTGAAAAAAATGGAGATGTAAAACAAATAAAAGAGCCATCATTAGCAACAAAAGTAAAAATATATATTGATAAAAATTATAATGAAAATATATCTTTAAAAAGTACTGCAGAAGCTGTAAATGCCAATCAGTATTATTTATCACATATTTTTAAAGAAGAAACAGGATTTTCTCCAATGCAATATGTTACTCGAAGAAGAATTGGAGAAGCACAAAATTTGCTGATTAATACACAACTTAGTATTACAGAAATAGCAGCAAATGTAGGATATAATAATTCAAATTATTTTCAAAATGTTTTTAAAAAAATAGTTGGATACACTCCAGGTTCATATCGTAAGCGTTGGCAGGTATAAATAAAATAAGCTAAGACATATTTTGTGTCTTAGCTTATTTTAGAATTACTTTTTAATGATACTATATAATTGAATGATTTCAATTACCATATCTTTAAGTATATAGGTGGTCATTAGATAATCTTGAGCATGTGATATTAAAACATTAAAAGAAAGTTTTTCACCATTGGCTTCACGTGTAAGTAATTCTTGTGTTTGTAATTCATGAGCTTTTTGTAATTGTGGTGTAGCTTTATCAATTTGAGCTTGTGCTTCAGTAAACTTTCCTTGATGAGCTAATTTTAATGCAGCTTGTAATTCAGCTTTAGCATCTCCGGCCAAGGAGATAATATCAAATGCAATTTTTTCTGTATTCATGTTAACAACACCTTTCAAAAATTTTTATTATTTATAATCATGACGGAATTTACGTTCAATATCTTCTATAGATAAACCTTTAGTTTCTGGCATAATAAATTTAGTAAAGAGTAGAGATAAAATACCAATAGAACTAAAAATATAAAAAGTATTAGATAAGCCAAATGTATTCATAAGTATTGGAAATAGTAATTGAATACAAAAGTTGGATCCCCATAGAAAGAAAACGGCAATACCAAGAGCTGTACCACGCATTCTAAGTGGAAATATTTCAGACATATATACCCAAGTTACAGGAGATACAAATGTTTGTTGAAAAAAGAGAAATGTTATTGTAAGAGATAATACAAAATATGGTAAATTTGGAGAGCCAGCCATAATATTAGAAATAGTGCCAATACAAGTATTAGCAAATAGAATACCTATAAGCCCAATAGTAAGCATTTTGCGGCGAGTTAATCGTCTCACTAATGTAAAACCAAACAAGGTACCAATAACTGAGATAATACCATTACCAATATTACCAATTAGTGCAACATCAGTAGAAAATCCAGATTTTGTAAGTATTTGAGAGCCATAGAACATAATAGTATTAACACCTGTTGTTTGCTGTAAAATAGCTACTCCAATACCAATTAATAGAACTTTCTTCATCCATGGTTCAGTAAAATCTTTAAAAGATAAATTTTGTTGAATAGACTGCTCTGCTAATAAATCTTGGATATCATTTAATTCAGCAATAGCTTTAGCTTCACTTTCATGGGTTAATCTCAGAACATCTAAAGCTTCAGAAGTTTTTCCTTTAGCAACAAGCCAACGAGGAGATTCTTTGTTTATTAACATACCAAAAAATAATAGAATAGCAGGAATAGCTGCTATTGCTAAAATATAACGCCAAACATGAGGATCGTGTCCAAGTGTAATAGCAATAATAGCATTTACTATATATGCTAATAATTGACCAGATACAATAACTAGTTCCATTAGAACAACTAAACTACCACGTAAATTACCAGTGGCAATTTCTGCTAAATATGCAGGAACAATAGTAGAAGCACTACCAACAGCTAATCCTAATGTAAATCTAAATATTATAATCATAGTTGCATTAATGGATAGAGCACAACCAAGAGTAGATATAAAAAATAGTATTGACAAATAAGTAAGTGCTGGTTTACGACCCAAAATATCAGAAATACGACCTCCAAGAGCAGAACCAAAAGCAGCGCCAATGCAAATGGCACTTACTACAAGACCTTCTAATGCAGGTGTTAAATTTAGTTGGTCAGGTTCAGCCATATATGGAAGTGCTCCATTTATAACTCCTGTATCATAACCAAAAGCTAAAGAAGCAAATGTAGCAGTAATAGCCATAATCATTACAGTTCTTGAGGCTTTTGTATTTATTTGTTCACTAGACATATAATTCCTCCACTTTTTTTAATAAAAATTAAAAATAATTTTAAAATTTAAAATAAAATGAAAAATAATTTTAGTAAATATAGTAGCTAGGTTATTTCTAGCTACTATATTTATTTGTTTATTTACCTAATAATTCACGTTCAATACGTTCACGAGCTTCTGGTGCTTGGATATTCATTTTTTCAGGGAAGCCAAAATAAGATACGCAAGCAATATTATCTCCACCTACTTTTGGAGCATCTTTCTTTAATTGTTTATTTGCAAAATCCATTCCGCGTAGTGTTTCAAATATTCCATCGAAATCAACATCGCCTTCTCCCATTGCTAAATGTTGATGGATAGTTACATCTGCTCTACCTCTTGCATTTAAAGATGGTGGATTTGCTATATATCTACAATCTAATGTTTGATTAAATGTATCAGCAAATAATACATGTGTTAATTCGTCTCCTGCGTATTTTAACATAGAACGAACGTCACCTTTTCCTTGGTCATAGAAGAATGTATGAGCTGCTGAATATACTACACCTAAGTTTTTAGAACGGAATGATTTTACTAAATCACAAGTTTCATTATTTAATTCACAAAAATCATAAGGATGAGACTGTATTTCTACACGTAAACCTTCACGTTCGATAATTGGAAGCAATTCTTCCATAGATTTAAACCACATACCGTTGCAAATTTCTTGTTGATTTGGATCTCCAGAAAATTCAGTATTGATAACAGGAACACCCATATCTACAGCTATTTCAATCATGCGTTTCCAATTACGTACAGCGAATTGACGTTCTTCTTCAGTAGGACCAGACCAACGATATACAACAATAAATGAAGAAATTTCTACACCAGTTTCTTTAAGAGCTTTTCGATATTCGCGTTCACAATCTTCAGAGAAAAGTGGATGTTTATAAAATGGATTAATGCGAGGATGTGGGGATTGTTCAATATATTTATAACCCCAATCAGCTACTTGGTGAACCATAGTATTAATATCCATTTGTTTAGCGAGCACATCAACATCAAATGCTATTTTCATAATAAAACCTCCATGAATTTATAAGTAAAAGATATAGTATATTTTAAGTAATTTAATAACTAAAATTTTAGTATGTATAAAAGACGGCTTATCTATAGACAGCCGTCTTTTGTTATATTTTAACCAAAATATTTATTTACAAATGCTTTAGTTACTTCGGCTGCTTTTTTTATATTTTCTTCATGACTCATAGCATAATATTCTGGACGGAATTCTTCGATAGTACAAACTCCATCAAAGCCAATTTCTTTTAATGCTGTAGCAATACCTTCGTGATCTACAACACCTTCTCCTGGCCATAAACGTTTATCATCACCGCAAGAGCCAAGTGGTAAATCTTCGCAATCATTTAAATGATAAGCAAAAATTTTATTACCATCTGCTTTTTTGAGGTCTTCAAGTTTAGAACACATTTCATGGAAATGGAATGTATCTACAGTGATGCCAACATTTGGACGATCAACAGCTTTTACAACATCATAAGCTGTACCAAATTGATTGATGGAGCAATTTGGAGCACCACAGAATTCAAGAGAGATTTTCATATCTTCTCCAACTTTATCAGATAAATAACGTAGACGAGCGACAGCTTCTTCTTTAATTTCAGAGATAGTTTTATCTTTTACATCAAAAGATGGTACAGTAATAAGCATTTTCATACCGATGGCTTTGGAAACTTTTAAAATGAAATCTACTTCATCATCGATTTCTTTTTCTCCAGCTTCATCTCTTTGGTTGAAGAAAATTAAAGTATTGTAAGCCCAAGGTTTTAAATGATGATTTTTAAACCAAGTAGCGAGTTCATCTAAAGTATGTTCTTTTAAATAGTCTTTTACGCAGTCAAAACGAATTTCAATATAATCGAAACCGTATTTTTCACACATTTCGAGGTCTGCCATTAAAGACTGACCTTTACATTCTAAAGCTGTAGCTTCATTAAATCCGATTTTCATGTTTATATTCCTCCAATTTGTACACGTGAACGCAATGGGCAAAATTATTTATTGTAGAAATCAGGTTTTTCTACAGCTGCGTTAATTTTTTCAATAGCACCAGTTTGTTGAGCTTTTACAAGAGCGTCAGCAGTGATAGCAGCAAGATAGCCATCCCAAGCATTTGGACCATTGATTTCGCCTTTAGCAGCATCATCAACCCAAGCTTGAACTTCAGCATCATAAGCGTCTTTAAAACGAACGAAGCAATCAGTATCAATTGTTGTGGATACACTAGCATTTTTACGAATTGTTGGATAAACAGTAGCCATAGGCATTTTGATAGCACCATCTTCACAAACTACTTCGCAATTGATATCGTAACCAAATTTGCAGTTAACAAATACTTCTACATCAATGCAGACACCTTTTTTTGTACGGAGTAACATGATTTGAGGATCTTTTAATTCGCTATGAGAATATTTAGTAACTCTTGGCATGATTACTTGTGCGGATTCATATTCATCATCAACAAGCCAATGTAATACGTCAATTTCATGAATTGCAGTATCATGAACAGCCATTGGAGTATTATAATTAGTACCTACTTCTGGGTTTCTATGTGTGCAGTGAAGCATTAATGGTTCACCATATTCACCAGATAAGAGAGCTTCTTTTACTTTAGCATAACCAACATCATAACGACGCATAAAGCCTAATTGAATTAAATGTTTACCAGAAGCAACTTCAGCTTGTACAACTTTTAGGCAATCTTCAGCTGTTGTGCAAAGTGGTTTTTCGCAGAAAATACGTTTGCCAGCTTGGATAGCTTCTAAAAGAGCTTCAACATGAGCAAAACCAGGACTTACAATGAATACAGCATCAACATCTGGATCATTAATTAAAAGTTTTTCATCAGTATAAACTTTAGCGTTACAAATACTAGCAGCTTTTTTTGCACTTTCTTCAAATACATCACAAACAGCAACAACTTGAGCACCTTGAATTTTATTTGTCAATCTGGAGATATGGTCTCTACCCATTCCGCCACAGCCGATAACACCTACATTTAACATTATATATTCCTCCAATTATAAATTTATGATTATTTGTTAGTTGTTTATAATTTCTTTCGTTGAGTTTATTATACAATAATGTTCACGTGAACGCAAGAGATTTTTTGCAAATAAAATAAACTTTTTTTTATTGTGAATTTTGTGATAATTAAATAAAAATAGAAGGGAAATATCTTGATAATAATAATAAAGATACATTCCCTTTCTGTTAGATGTTGAAGCGATTTTTAATCACAATATCAGTATAAGCAAATTTACTGTCAGGATTTTTATTATCAAATAATTTATGAAATAATAACATAATAGATTGATATCCTTGAGTATAAGCATCTTGTCCAATTAAAAAATTGATTGTACCATTTGACAGTAATTGAATATTATCATTAATAAAATCATTAGCAATAATTTTAATATCTTTGATTTTATTTGCTTTTTGTAGTGATTTACAAACCCCCAAAACACCAGATCCTGTAATATATATGCCTTTTAAATTAGGATACTTATCTAAGATTTCATCGGTAATTTTTTCTGCAACCCAATCATCATCATAAGCATATCGAATACCAAGATTATTGATTTGAGGATAAGAAATAGAAATTTCTTTGTTAAAGCCATCGGCACGCTGTTGTAGAGAGGGATTTTCTTCATGTCCAGAGATAATAATAATTTGACCTTGTCCGTTGGTGATTTCTCCCATCAAACCAGCAGCTGTTTGACCACTTTTTACAGCGTTTTGTCCAATAAAACAAAGACGAGCTGTATTTTCTAAATCAGAATTAAAAGTAATAATAGGGATATTATATTCTTGTGAAAATTTATCTATTAGCTTTATTAACAAATTATCTTGAGATGGAGAAAGAGCGATACCATTAAATTTTTCAGATTTCATTTTTTCCATTATTTGAATGACCTCTGTTGGATTTACTCCATTAATTTTATGGATTTTTACACTAGCTCCAAAACTTTCAGCTTCTAATTTTGCAGCTTTTAAACCTATTAAAACATCTTTCATAAATGGAGTTTGAGCTAATTGTAAAATAACTCCAATTTTAATATTTTTTTTAGCCATAGCAAGAGCTCTACCAGCTCTACTAGGTTTATAACCTACATCTTTAGCTATTTTTTTAATACGTTGTTCTACTTCGGGTTTTATACGACCACGATTATTAAGAGCTCTATCTACTGTTCCACGTGAAACACCAGCCAAATCTGCAATTTGTTGTAGAGTAATAGCCATTTACATTCATCCTTTAAAATATCTTAATGATAATTCATTATAATATTTATATTTTGGGATATCAATAATACATTTAATTAAAAAAGAGATAAAGTAAAAACTTTATCTCTTAAATCTTATATTATTTTTGTTGAAGTTTAATGTATTCAATGATTAAGTCAGCAGCTTTTTCTAAAGGAATGTTACTAACATTTATCATTAAATCATAGTTTTGTGCTTCTCCCCAAGTTTGACCAGTATAGTAAGCATAATATCTTTTACGATTTTTGTCTTCTTTATCTAATTGTTCTAATGTATTATTTCCATAATGATCTTTAGCTCTATTTTGTCTAAAATCATCATCAGCATAGATAAAGAAGGAAAAAGTATTTGGATAATCTTTTAAAATATAATCAGAACATCTACCTAAGAATACAGCACTTCCTTTTTGTGCTAATTTTAAAATGGCGATAGATTGCTCTTTAAACATTTTGTTGTAAAAGGGAATACTTTCAAAAGAATAATCTCCTAAAGAACCAGGCATTGAATAGGAAGTAGTAATTAAGTCTTCCATAACTTCATTTGATATAGGTTCTGTGGAATTATGGAATCTTTCAGCAGCTAAATGTACGATTTTACGATCATAACAGTTAATACCTAATTTTTTAGCTACAATATTAGCTACTTCTTTGCCACCACTACCATATTGTCTAGTTATTGTAATATACGTATTATCTTTTAGCATTGTAAAATCAATCCTTTCAAATGAATGATTATAATTTGCCTTCAGCTTCGCGTTTAGCTAAATCTTTCATAATTTGAGGATATATTTTATCTAAGTTGTAAGCTAATAAAACAATTATAAGAACAATCCATACTAAGATTGGTCCATACATATAAAGACTAACAATCATATCAATAGCACTTTGAGGTTGAGTGATGAGGCCACTAGCAGAAGAAACATATCCAGCATAAGATAATAAGCCAGTTAAAGCTGCACTAGTAACACCAGAACCGATTTTTGTACCTACAGAGCCACCAGAGAAAATAAGACCTTCTTGGCGAACATGGAATTTCCATTGACTATATTCAATACAATCACCAAAGAAACCAAAAATAACGGAGCAAAGTGGAGCAAAGAAAATACCACGAATGACACAACTAGCTACTACCCAGTTGAAATCCATTGGATTGATTAGATATATTAAATGACCAATTAAGGCTAAAATGATACCAACTAAAGACATATTGCGTTTGCCATATTTTCTTAGTAATGTAGGACAAACTAAGAGAATGACAGCGATCATAACAATAGTTTCTACTAAATAAAGTAAGCCATATAAGGAATCATCAAAAAAGATATATTTACAATAATAAGGTAAAATGATACCAGTGATACAAGCAATAACATTTTGCATTGTCCAAATAGTCATTGCAATCCAGAAATATTTATTTAGAGCTAAGAAGCGTAATGCTTGTCTAGCTGGAATTTTTTCAGTTTTTTGTGTTTTTTCAAGAACAACAGTTTCTTTACATTTATAGAAGCAAATAAGTAACAATAAAAGAGCTAAAACAGCCCAGATAGACATAACTTTTACCCAAGCAAGCTGGTTATCACCGAATACTTTAATAAGTGGTAAAGTAGCAGATACTGCTAAAATTTTACCAAGAGGAGATAAAGCCATTCTAAAGATACTGAGCATATCACGTTCTTTAGAGATACGAGTCATCATTGCAGATAAACTACCATAAGGTAAATTTAAAGCTGTATAACAAACTGTAGTACATAAATTATATGTTACAAAAATATATGCAAATTGAAGTGCAGATGTAGTTTGAGGTACTGTATAAATTAATACAATGGAGATTGCAAATGGTAAGCTAGTCCATAAAATCCAAGGTCTAGATTTACCCCATTTGGAATTAGTTTTTTCTACTAAAAAACCCATGATAACATCAGATACACCATCAAAACATCTGGATAGAAGCATTACTAACCCAACAACGCTAGCATCAATACCAGCATAGTCAGTATAGAAAAAAGTGAGGATACTCATTGCACCCCAAACGACGTTTTGAGCTGTATCACCTAAACCATATGCTACACGGGTTGTCCAAGATAATTTTCCACTAGAAGCCTGTGCATTATTCATAAATATACTCCTCTCAATAAAATAAGAAAATTGCTAAAAATTAAAATATAAAATAAATTCTATATAATAATGTTTACTATAAGCATATATAATTAGCAAGGATAAATTTATCCTTGCTAATTATTTTATATTAAAGACTTATAGATTATATTCATCAGCAATTTCTTTAATAGTTACAGGACGACCTTCTTGTACAGATTTTTTAGCAGCAAGACCAATTAAAACTGGTTGTAAGCCATCATTAGCATTAACTTCTGTTTCAGTGTCATTTTCAATAGCATCAACAAAAGATTTAACTTCATGAGCATATGCCATCATATAACGTTCTAAGAAGAAATACATAGGTTTTTCAGCTACAACACCTTCTTCGCCACTAAATACTGCATTAGAATTAGAGTCGTTGGAGATTGCAATAGCACCTTTAGTTCCAAAAACTTCAGCACGTTGGTCATAACCATAAACTGCTTTACGACAATTATCAATAACAGCAGTAGCACCATTTGCTAGTTTTAAAGTGATAACAGCAGTATCAATATCACCAGCTTCGCCAATTGCAGGATCAACTGTAACAGAACCTACAGCAAATACTTCAGTAACTTCACTTCCGGAAAGATAACGAACCATATCAAAATCATGAATAGTCATATCGAGGAAAATACCACCAGAAACTTTAACGTATTCAATAGGTGGAGCTTCTGGGTCACGAGATGTTACTTTTATAATTTGTTGTTTACCAATTTTGCCAGAAGCTACAGCTTCTTTAATTGCACGGAAATTATGGTCAAAACGACGATTGAAACCAACTTGATATTTAAGACCAGATGCATTAACAACATCAAGAACTTCTTTGATTTTATTAACATCATGGTCAATAGGTTTTTCACAGAAAACATGTTTACCAGCTTGAATAGCTTCTATAGAAAGAGGAGAATGCATATCAGTAGAAGCACAAATGAGAACAGCTTGAATATCTTTATCAGCCAATATTTTTTTATAATCTGTATAAGTTTCAGTAATGCCAAGAGCGTTTGCCCACGCTATAGTGTTATCATTTAAAAATGGGTCAGCTATTGCTTTTACTTTTGCGTTAGGAACAAATTTAGAAATACTTTCACCATGAACACGACCGATACGTCCAGCACCAATAATACCAATATTAATCATTAAAAAAACCACCTTTGAATAATTTATGTTTAACTTTTGAGTTGTTTATGTGTATCTTATGTATATAATTTTAACTGTTTTTATAAAAAAATATCTATAATATATTGTTTTTTATAATATTATCAATATATTATAGATACTTAATTATTAATATATATGCGATTGTTATATAAAAAAATGAATTTAAAAACTATAAAATCTTGCTTTTATCAGAAAACTTAAAACTTTAATATCATTTAGATAAAATAAAAATACAAATAAAAATATATTTATTTTGTATATAAACATAATCAATTTAACCAAAAAATAATCAAAAAATAATCATATAGATTTTAATTATTTTATTAATCAATGACTGGTATCCAATTTTTATCTTTATAAGCAGCAAAACAAAGTTCAATTTGTTCTTTTGTATTTTTACCTAGAGATAGATTAGGGAGATTATCTAGCGTGAAATAAGCACTATCACTTGTTTCTATATTTTGATTAAATTTGCCGGAGATGACTTCACAGAGCATGAAGATTTTAGTTATTCCATAAGCATATAATGGCACATTGTGGCGATTTCTATCATGTATTGCGATTAATCTAGTAGGAACGACATCAAGACCAGCTTCTTCTTTAGCTTCTTTGATGAGATTATCACAGATGGATTGGTTGACATCTACCCAGCCACCAGGGAGAGACCAACGACCATCACGTTCTTTGACGAGCAGGATTTTATCATCTTTGAAGATAACAGAACGTGTATCTAATTTTGGTGTTTGATAGCCAGTCTCATTGCAAAATAGAGTTTTTACTTTTTCTACAGGTAAATCTACATATTCGCTCATGATTTCAGCAGCCATTTCGCTAAGTCTAGTGAAGCGTTCATAATCAAAATCATCTTTAGTATAAGCAAGACCAGCTTGAGCGATAAATTGCATTTCCATAGCAGTTGTAAGCCATTTATGATTGATATATGGTTTTTCAATCATAGTTAATGTATTTAAAATATCATAGGGTTGACGGAAATAATATTTTGCTTGAATATGTTTAAAATCATGGCAAGACCATGTAGCAAGGGCAAAATCTATATTGAATTCTTGGGCTAAATCGCTATCTTGGGCATTGATACCAATGAATAAAGCATTATCTTTATCTGTAAAATCTGTTTTAGTTTCTACAAATGATATGGAGATATTTTTCTGTTCTAAAAGGGAAATTATTTGCTTGAATTCATTGTTTTTTAAAGTTTTATTGATAAATAGTTTTTTATACATAAAATCACATCCGTAGTTTTATTTGTTCTTGGCTTATTAGCTTATTATATTTAAAGCGAGGAACTGTTTATTTTTATTATAGCTATTTTTATTTGAAAAAGTAGTTATTTTGATTAAATTTATTATTGAAAACTATTATCAATTATTATATAATACATTTATGATAATGATTATCAATTTAAAGAGGTGAAAAAATGAGAATATGTGATAATGTAGAAACTATGTTGGCTTTTCATGGCGCTCCAACATTAGAAGGTATAAAGCCAGGTAGTTTGATTTCATTTAATAAACAACGTATAAAAAATTGTCATTTGATATTAAAGCGATATAAGAAATGCATGGAATGTAAAGGCATAAGATTTTTTATAATATCAGAAACAGATAATTGGTTGTTACTCTTCATTTATCGCCAAAATGCTTTAAATCAGGTAATTCAAGAGAATAAAGTTCAAGAGTTTTTAAGTTTTTATGGTTATGTGAATTTTAAAAATCTAAATCAATGCTTAAATTATTTAAAGACTCGCATGAGCTTGCAAAAAGGCTTTCCTCATGAGATTGGCATATTTTTAGGCTATCCGCTAGAAGATGTAAAAGGTTTTATTGAAAATAGCGGACGTCATTTCAAAATCTGTGGTCAATGGAAAGTATATTCAGATACAAAACGAGCTGAAAAATTATTTGCAAAATACGCAGAATGCTCAGACCGTTTTTGTGCTTGTTTATCACAAGGGCAATCAATAGAAGATTTAGTAAAAGCTGTTTAAGTTGAACTTTAGGAGGTTTTTTGATGAATAAAATAGCGATTATTTATTGGAGTGGTTCTGGTAATACAGAAGCAATGGCAAATGCAATTAAAACAGGTGTAGATGGTGCAGGAGTATCTTGCGATTTATATTTTGTAAGTGACTTTGATGTAGCTTCAATAAATGATTATGATGGGCTTATTCTAGGCTGTCCTGCTATGGGTGCAGAAGTTTTGGAAGAATGTGAATTTCAGCCAGTTTTTGATGAGATGATAAATTCTTTAAATGGTAAATCCGTAGCTTTATTTGGCTCTTATGGTTGGGGCAGTGGCGAATGGATGACAACTTGGGAAGAGCAAGTTAAAGAAGCTGGTGCTGATTTATTTGAAAATGGCTTAATCATCAATGAAACACCAGATGAAGATGGCTTAAATACTTGTGAAGATTTTGGCAAACGTTTTGCTGTAAGTAAATAAATATGTTTTAATTAATCCTTAGCGAAAGCTAGGGATTTTTTATTGACTTGAAGTGTACTTTAAGTTGTAAAATGACTATGTATGTAGAAAACTATATTTATATTATGGTATTATATGGTATAAATAATATACATAGGAGAGGTAGTCATGGAAAAAGCTAAAGTTTATTTTACTGATATGCGCGCATATCCAGGTAAAGAAAATCTATTACAAAAACTTGAACGTTTAATGGTTAAAGCTGGTATTGATAAAATTGATTTTAAAAATAAATTTGTAGCCATTAAAATTCATTTTGGTGAACCAGGAAATCTAGCATATCTTCGTCCAAATTATGCTAAAGTTGTAGCTGATGTAGTAAAAGCTCGCGGTGGTAAACCGTTTTTAACAGATTGCAATACTTTATATGTAGGTCGTAGAAAAAACGCTATAGAACATATGGACGCAGCTTATGAAAACGGATATAATCCATTCACTACAGGTTGTCAGGTAATTATTGCAGATGGTTTAAAAGGTACAGATGAAGCTTATGTTCCAGTACCAAATGGTGAATATGTAAAAGAAGCTAAAGTCGGTCAAGCTTTAATGGATGCAGATATCATTATTGATTTATCTCATTTTAAAGGTCACGAAATGACTGGTTTTGGTGGAGCAATTAAAAATATTGGCATGGGCGGTGGCTCTCGTGCTGGTAAAATGGAAATGCATTGTGATGGAAAACCAAGCGTAGATACAGATAAATGTGTAGGCTGTGGCGCTTGTAGTAGAATTTGTGCTCATGGTGCACCAATTATCACAGATAGAAAATGTTATATTGACCCAGATAAATGTTTAGGTTGCGGTCGTTGTATCGGTGCTTGTCATTTTGATGCTATTAAACCTACAAATTGGAATGCTGAAGATTTATTAAATAGACGTATGGCAGAATATGCTTATGCTATTTTAAATGGTAGACCACATTTCCATATCAATATCATTACAGATGTTTCTCCAAACTGTGATTGCCATGGTGAAAATGATATGCCAATTGTACCAAATCTTGGTATGGTAGCTTCTTTTGACCCAGTAGCAGTTGACCAAGCTAGTGCAGATATTGTAAATGAAGCACCAGTAATCGCTGGCTCTGAACTAGCTGATAATATCTTAAAAGATAGTATTGAAGCAGCAAGACATGACCATTTCCATAATACTCATCCAAATACAAATTGGCATGTATGTCTTGAACATGCTGAAAAAATTGGACTTGGCACTTGTGAATATGAATTAGTTAAAATTTAAGTTAGAAATAAGAAAGCAGCACTAAATTTTAATAGTGCTGTTTTTTTATATTTTTTTATCTATCTTCAATTTAATAAGAAAATTATTATTAAACTTATATGATTAAATAATAATATAGTTAATAAATTTAAACTATAAATATATAGATTTTAATTATTATAAACTATTGAAAAATTTTTTGTTTAGTTTTAAAATAATTAAATAGTTAAGTAATAATATAATACAAGAAAGGAAAATTTACATGATAAAAAGATATGGTATTTTTTTAATTGGACTTACATTTATGTCTTTAGGAATTGTTTTAATCATCAAATCAGCGTTAGGGACTTCTCCAATTTCTAGTGTACCATATGTATTGAGCTTGGCATTGCCATTTACAGTTGGTCAATTTAATTTTGCAGTTAGTTCATTGATGTTTATTTTACAACCTATTATTTTACGCAATAAATTTGAATGGGTACAGATTTTACAAGTGCCAATGACTTTTATTTTCTGTGCGTTTATTGATTTATTTATGTATATATTTAGTTGGCTCCATCTTCAAGCTTATTATCAACATATTTTAGTATTGTTAATCGGTTGTATTTGTATGGGAATAGGTGTTACATGCCAATTATTAGGACGTGTGGTTATGCTTCCTGGTGAAGGTTTAGTAAATGCGATTGCTACTCATTGGAAATTAGACTTTGGCAAGATAAAGGTTATTTTTGATTGGTCACTCGTTGCTATAGCTGGTGGATTATCATTATATTATTTTGGCACTATTGAAGGAATACGAGAAGGAACACTTGTTTCAGCTTTTGCTACAGGGTTATTAGTAAAATTCTTTATGAATATGCTTTTGAAATTTAGAGTGAAGAGATTTGGGCAATTAAGACAGCAATATAAAATGGAAAAGTTAAAATCAAAAGGAAATAAAGTATAATCATTTAGATAAACTTTTTTATTTTTTTAGAAAATAGTGGTAAACTAAAATTAAAATTCTTATTAATTTTATACATAATAAAGAGAAGGGCTGATTTTGATTATGGGTAAAATGTTGACAAGACAAGAAGCTTGGGAATTATTGACAAGATATACAAAAACTCCTAGCTTACAAAAACATGCATTGGCAGTAGAAGCTGTAATGAAGCATTTTGCAAAACTAAATAATGAAGATGTAGAAAAATGGGGAGTAGTGGGTTTACTTCATGATTTAGATTATGAACAATTTCCTGAAGAACATTGTCATAAAGTTGTAGAAATCATGCAAGAAGAAGGAATTGATGATTTTTATATTCATGCAGTATGTAGTCATGGTTATGGCATATGTTCTGATGTGAAACCGGAACATATCATGGAAAAAGTGTTATTTACTATAGATGAATTAACTGGACTTATCAATGCGCTTTGCTTGATGCGACCTTCAAAAAGTGTATTAGATTTAGAAGTAAAATCAGTTAAAAAGAAATTTAAAGATAAATCATTTGCCTCTGGTGTAAATCGTCAGATTATAAAAGATGGCTGTGAAATGTTAGGTATGAGCTTAGATGAAGTCATCAAGGAAACTATTGAAGGCATGAAGACTGAAGCAGAAGCTATTGGCTTAAAAGGTAATCTATAAAATTTTAATTAATAATATAAAAAAGCCTAGAGAACTTAATCTCTAGGCTTTTGTTGTATCATTAATTAAAATACATCATGAAGAATGATTGTCTGGTCACGGTTTGGACCTACGGAAACAAATCCAAGACCAATACCTGTAACCTGCACCATTCTTTCTAAATATTTACGTGCATTTTCTGGTAAATCTTCATATTTTCTGATGCCAGAAATGTCTGTTTTCCAACCAGCGAATGTTTCATAAACTGGTTCTACATTTGCAAGAACTTTTAAGCTTGCAGGCATTTCATCTAAGATTTCACCATTGTATTTATAAGCTACACACATTTTGATTTCATCGAAAGTATCGAGGATATCAAGGCGAGTAACTGCCATATAATCAATACCACTGAGGTAACCTGCATAGCGAACTACGCAAGCATCAAGCCAGCCAGTACGACGAGGACGACCTGTAACTGTACCATATTCATGACCGCAATCACGGATTTTATCGCCGATTTCGTTGAGCTGTTCAGTTGGGAAAGGACCTTCACCAACGCGAGTGCAATATGCTTTTACGATACCTACTACTTTATCGATTTTGTTAGGGCCTACACCAGCACCGGAGCTTACGCCACCAGCTGTTGGATGAGAAGCGGTAACATATGGATAAGTACCATGGTCGATATCAAGCATAGTAGCTTGAGCACCTTCAAACATTACTTTTTTACCAGCATTGATTTCTCTATTTAAGAATGCGGAAGTATCAATTACATGTTTTCTGAGTTTTTCAGCGTAACCGAGATATTCAGTGCGAATATCTTCATAGTTTAATGGTTCTTTACCATAGAGTTTTACAAGCTCACGATTTTTAGTTTCAAGAGCTGTTTTTAATTTTTCGCTGAATGTTTCTTCATCAATTAAATCACAAACGCGGATACCAATACGGTTATCGCGGTCCATATAGCATGGGCCAATACCACGTTTAGTAGTACCGATTTTTAATTCGCCTTTGTTTTCTTCTTCAAGACCGTCCATAAGACGATGGTAAGGCATTACAACGTGAGCACGATTAGAGATACGTAATCCGTCAACAGAGTAACCATCTTTTTTTAGAGCTTCCATTTCTTGAAGGATTACTTCAGGGTCAAAAGCTACACCATTTGCAATCACACAAATTTTATTATCATAGAGCATACCAGATGGCATGAGTCTTTGTTTAAATTCTTTGCCGTCTACTGTAACAGTATGACCTGCATTACTACCACCTTGATAACGTACAACTATATCAGCTTTTTCTGCTAAATAGTCTACGATTTTACCTTTACCTTCATCACCCCATTGGGTACCAGTTACAACAACTGTTGACATAAGAAAACTTCCTCTCTATTACTCAAGTTTAATATTAACTGCTTATTCAATACCGAAACGAGCCATAATCATGTCTACATTGCGTAAGAACCATTGATAATCGAAGCAGTTGTCGATTTCTTCTTTAGTGAGATATTTTGTGATATCTGGGTCTTTTTCTACATTTGTGCGGAAATCTTCGCCTTTGAGCCATCTAGCCATAGCATTTCTTTGAACCCATTTGTAAGCATCTTCACGAAGTACGCCTTTGCTTACAACAGCGAGCATGATGCGTTGGCTGAAGATAAGACCGCCAGTTTTGTTAAGATTTTCCATCATAGCTTCTGGATAAACGAGAAGTTTATCTAAAAGATTTGTTAATTTACGGCAGCAGTAATCAACGTTGATAGTGCTGTCGGGTAAAATTACGCGTTCAACGGAAGAATGGGAAATATCGCGTTCATGCCAAAGAGTGATATCTTCCATAGCTGCAATAGCGTTACCACGAACAAGGCGAGCCATACCGGAGATACGTTCACCAGTGATTGGATTACGTTTATGAGGCATAGCAGAAGAACCTTTTTGACCTGGTTGGAAATATTCTTCAACTTCACGGATATCAGTACGTTGAAGGTTACGTAATTCTGTAGCGATTTTTTCAAATGTGCTAGCTACAATAGCAAGAGTAGTCATATATTCTGCATGGCGATCACGCTGAATAACTTGTGTTGCAAGTTTTACAGGTTCAATGCCAAGTTTTTTGCAAGTGATTTCTTCAATACGAGGGTCAATATTGGAATAAGTACCTACAGCACCAGAAAGTTTACCAACAGCAACAATTTTTTTAGCGTGTTCAACACGTTCGATATCACGGCAAACTTCATCATACCATAAAGCAAATTTTAAACCGAGAGTCATTGGTTCTGCATGGATACCATGAGTACGACCAATGCAAACAGTGTGTTTATATTTTTTAGCTTGACGTTTTAAAACATCACGTAAATTTTTGAGGTCTTCTAAAATAAGCTCAGCGGATTTTTTCATCATAATGCCGAGTGCTGTATCTTTTACGTCGCTGGAAGTTAATCCTTTATGGATATATTTAGAATCTTCACCAACGTATTCAGCAACGTTAGTTAAAAATGCGATAATATCATGATTAGTAACTTTTTCAATTTCTTTAACGCGTTCTAAGTTAAACTGTGCTTTTTCACGAATATTTTTAGCAGCTTCTACAGGAATTTGACCAAGTTCTGCCATAGCTTCACAAGCTGTAATTTCAACTTCAAGCATTACTTCAAATTCGTGTTGGAGAGTCCAAATTCTTCCCATTTCAGGATTGGTATAGCGTTCAATCATTTAAAAATTTCCTCCTCATATTTAAAACCAGCATAAATTTTCTACTGATAACAGCAAAAAGAACTCAAATAGACACTATGTCAAGGATTTGAGTTTTATTTGTAAAATCTATATGTAGCTTTTACCTTCATATAATAGCATTTTATGTACTTTAGTGTCAATGAAAATGGGGATTATAAGTTTACGATACATATGTGCATAATAAAAAGCTATATTAATTTTACGATTAATATAGCTTGTTTTGTTAAATATTATCTTGAGTACGAAGTAAATCTGCAAATTTTGTAAATTCTTTATGGAAGAATAATTGAACAGTATCAACAGGACCATTACGATGTTTTGCGACAATGACATCAGTTATATTTTTATTTTCTGTTTCAGCATTGTAATAATCTTCACGGTATAAAAACATAACGATATCGGCATCTTGTTCTAGTGAACCAGATTCACGAAGGTCACTGAGCATAGGTTTTTTTATCTGTCTTGACTCTACGCTACGAGAAAGCTGAGAAAGTGCAATTACAGGAACATTGAGTTCACGAGCTAGAGATTTTAAAGAACGAGATATCTCAGAGATTTCTTGTTGTCGATTATCGCCATTTTTATTTGCTCTACCTTGCATTAATTGCAAATAGTCGATTAATACCAAGCTTAAACCTTTTTCTTGTTGAAGTCGGCGAGCTTTGGAGCGAAGTTCCATGATGCTGATACCAGGAGTATCATCAATATAAAGTGGTGCTTTAGAAAATTTATCAGCAGCGGCAATTAATTTTTGCCAATCTTGTTCATCTAAATCACCGACGCGTAATCGTTGAGACTCGACAAGCCCTTCTGCACAGAGCATACGTTGCATTAATTGTTCTTTGGACATTTCAAGAGAGAAAAAGGCTACAGGTTTATTTTCTTTTAAAGCAACATGAGAAGCTATATTTAAAGTAAAGGCTGTTTTCCCCATACTAGGTCTGGCAGCTACTAAGATTAAATCAGAAGGTTGAAGCCCTGCGGTGAGTTTATCTAAGTCTTTAAAGCCAGTGGATAAACCTGTTAGACCACCTTTTGATTCATATAGATTTTCAATTTTGCTAAAAGTATCAATGACAATTTGATTAATAGGTGTGAAATCGCCAGTTTTGCGATTGGAAGCGATTTCTAAAATCATTTTTTCGGCTTTATCCATGATGCTATCAGCATCATCAGCACCTTCATAACCCATAGCAGCAATGGCTGTAGCTGTATTGATGAGATGACGCATGAGAGCCTTTTCTTTGACTATCTTAGCATAAAAAACTACATTTGCAGCTGTAGGTACAGTATTGGCAAGTGCAGTAACAAAGGCAATACCGCCAACTTTTTCTAATTGATTTGTTTTATTTAATTGTTCAATGACAGTTAAATTATCGACTGCCTGATTGCGATTGGATAAATCAAGCATTGCTTCAAAAACAATGCGATGAGCCTCGCGATAAAAATCCTGTGGATTTAAAATTTGAGCAGATTCAGCAATAGCTTCTTTAGAAATGAGCATAGCACCTAAAACAGCTTGCTCAGCTTCTATATTTTGGGGAGGTACTCTATCTATCAAAAATAATCACCTCTTAAATTTTATCAAAAGCGAATGCTAAAGCTTCTTGTGCTGTTTTAACAGGATGTACTTTTAAGCCATGTAAATCAGGAGGGATATCTTTAGCATTTTCTTCAGGAATAATCAAGGTCTTGATGCCAGCTTGGCTAGCACCATAAGCTTTTTCAAAGACACCACCTACAGGACGAACTAATCCTTGAATAGAGATTTCACCAGTAATGGCGATATCCTGACGAATTGGTTTTTGGGTAATAGCAGAAATCAAAGCTATTAAAATCGCTGTTCCAGCAGATGGTCCATCAATATTACCGCCACCGATTATATTGATGTGAATATCATAATCATGGATATCTTCATTTGTGAGTTTGCGCACAACAGCAGCAGCATTGAAGACAGAGTCTTGAGCCATAGAGCCAGCTGTTTGATTAAAACGCAAGATACCTTTACCTTTTTCATGAGCTTTAAAAGCGATAGCTTCAATTTCGATAACAGAACCAATGAAACCAGCAACGCCTAAGCCAAAAATTTTACCAATCTCACTAGTGTCAGAAGCTTTTTTAGTGATAAATGGTGTTAAGCGACTTACTTGAGCTACAGTATAGATATCTTCTTTAGTGATTAATATATTATTCATATCATTTTCTTGGCGAACGAGAGCATTACTGTAAGCATCAGCTAAGATATTGATAGCTTTACGTCCTTCAATTGTATATTCACTGATAATCTGGGCTACTTCATCATCTAATTTAGCATTTAGTTTATGAGCAGCATTTAAAACTATAGTTTCAATATGTTTTGGAGTCAGTGGTTCAAAATAGATTTCAGCACAACGAGAACGAAGAGCTGGATTTAAATAATAGCTATCGCGAGTGGTAGCTCCAATTAAAACGAAATCAGCAGGCGCACCTTCAGTGAATAATTTTTTGATATATTCTGGTACATTAGGGTCGTTTGGCTCAAAATAAGCAGAGTCAAAATAAGCGCGCTTATCTTCAAGGACTTTTAATAATTCATTTTGTAAAGTATCATCAAGTTCCCCGATTTCATCAATGAATAAAATACCACCGTGAGCATCTGTAACAAGCCCTGGTTTTGGTTCAGGAATACCGCTGTCGGCTAAATCTCTACGAGCTCCTTGATAAATAGGGTCATGAACAGAACCGAGTAGAGGGTTGGCTATACCTCTAGGGTCATAGCGAAGTGTAGTGCCGTCTGTTTCCACAAAAGGTGCATCAGCATTAAATGGTGTATGTGGCTGAGTACATGCTTCTTGAAGTACGAGCCTTGCAGCAGTTGTTTTCCCTACGCCAGGAGGACCATAAAGTATTAGATGTTGAGGATAAGGTGAGCTTAATTTTGCTTTTAAAGCTTTAATAGCTCTTTCTTGTCCTATAATTTCAGATAAATTTTCTGGTCGTAACAATTCCATGATGGATTTTGTTAGATGAATTTTATTTTTATCTTCTAGCTGTTTTAGTTTTGCTAATGATTGAGAAGACTCTTTAAGAGAACTTTCTTCTTTAAGGATTTGTTTTTTTATATCGAAAATATAATCTTGGTGATTTTCTTCCATCTTCGCAGATATGCGTTTTTCTAATTCATCTTCAAAAGAACGACGTGCCATGATATTGGCTAAATAATCCATCATTTCTTTTAAAAGTGTAGGAATTTCATCATCTTTAGGCAATTTATCTAAAGTAGGGTTTTCATAAACTATTTTTTGCAGACCTAAGATACGTTGATTGCGGTTATTCGAGCGAATTAGCGTTAAAGCTTCTAATTTACTCGCTTTTAATACAAGACGGTCAGCACCTTCGATATCGACTAAGATATCATAAAGAGCATCAATATCATGGTCTATAGGTTCAACTACGATTTCTTCAGGAGAATTTTCAACTTTTGTAGCAGAAATATTAGGCTGCTGTAATTTTACAGCAGCCTTAGTTGTTCGAGATTTTTTTTTAGATTTGAAAAAACGAGAAAATATACTCATAATTGCCTCTTATTTTTCTACAACGTGTACAGTGATTGTACTTGTTATTTCAGGGTGAACTTTGATTGTTGCAGTGTAATCACCGAGACAAGTTATATTTTTTATATCGATTTTGCGTTTATCAATATCAATATTGTGTTTTTCTTTAAGTGTTAAAGCAACATCTTTACTTGTAACAGAGCCAAATAAACGACTGCCTTCGCCAACGCGAACAGGAATAGTGATTTCTACTTGGGATAATTGGGAAGCCATTAAACGAGCTTCATCACTAGCTTGTTGTTTTTTGCGTTCAGCAGATTTTTTCTGAGCTTGAGCTACATTTATATTTTGTTTAGTCGCTTCTACTGCATATTTTTTAGCGATGAGGAAATTTCTACCATATCCTTCAGCAACTTCTACGATATCGCCTTTTTTACCAACTTTTTTAAGATCTTGCAACATTATTACTTTCATTCTTATCAGCCTCTTTCATATATGACAATGTAGTATTTACTACATCTTGTTTTAATTCTTTTAAAGGTCTATTTTTTACTTGGGAACCAGCCACATTTTGATGACCGCCACCACCAAATTGTTCCATGATAACTTGGACATTGATTTCACCAGTAGAACGAGCGCTTACACCAATGACATTATCTTTTAAGCGGAAAAATACAATACTTACGCGTACATTTTCAATTCCCAATAAATCATCAGCGATTTTTCCTGATATAGCTTGAATACTATTAGCATTATCAGGGCAAACTGCTACAACTAAGCCTTCAGGATAGAAAACAGAATTAGCAATAGCAGTACATTCAGCAAGATTAGTTTCATAATCTGTGCGGAATAAATAATGAACTACTTCAGGGTCAGCACCACAACGACGTAAATGCGATACAGCATCAAATGTACGAACACCAGTATTGACACGGAAGTTTTTCGTATCGACAACTATACCAGAATAAAGAGCAGTAGCTTCTAAACGTGATAACTTGATATTTTCATTGAAATACATCAATAATTCAGTTACCAATTCGCTTGTAGAAGAAGAATATGGCTCAATATAGATTAATAATGCATTTTTGATTACATTTTCAGAACGACGATGATGGTCGATTACAATGACATTATTTATTGATTGCAATAAATCAGGACTAGCCACAAGATGAGGTATATGTGTATCGACTACGAATAATACAGGATTTAAAGCAGTCATTGCTAGCGCTTCTTTTTGCGTGATAAAGAGATTTTCAAAGTCTTTATCAGTTTTGCAAAGACTGATTAATTTATCTACACCTTCATTCATATCACTTAAAATGATATAAACAGGTTTTCCCATTTGACGAGCCATACGCGATACACCTATGGCAGAGCCTAAACTATCAAAATCTTCATTGTGATGTCCCATGACAAACACAACATCAGCAGCTTCCATGCGTTCAAAAACAGCATGAGCGACAACGCGAGCTTTTACACGGGTATGTTTTTCTACAGCTTTGGATTTTCCACCAAAGAATTGAACTTTACCATCTAAGTCAACAGCTACCTGGTCCCCACCTCTACCTAATACTAAATCAAGATGAGATTGAGCAAGAGCACCTAGTTCTTCCATAGAAGTTTTTGGTCTGCTTTGGATTAAACCGATACTCAAAGTAACAGGGAATTTGTTATCGCCGTGAAGATTGCGAACCTTGTCTAAGATATCGAATTTTTCACTGACAGCTAAATCAAGAGCATGGCGCTCTAAGATGATTACATACATATCATCAGAGATACGACGAAGTAATCCACCTAGAGAATGAGACCATTTATCTAAAAGACTATTGACTTCAAATAAGATAGATGTACGTTGAGCTTCACTTAACCCTTGCATAACGTCATCATAATTATCTATTTGGATATAGCCAAATACCATAGTACGCATAGCTGTATCTAATTTAAAACGTTCATATTCTGAAATATCATAGATATATAAAGTCATTAAATGGCTATCGTCATCAGTATTTACTGGTCGATAGATTACCATGTAGAATTTATTATCTTGAGAAAAGATATATTGACCATTGCGGTTCCAAATATTATCGATAGGAATGTTTGGCCAAATATCAGTTATAAAAGAACCTATTTCAGGTGGTTGCTTGAGCCAGCGTTCTAATTCATGATTATACCATTCTAAACGTAAATCTTTATTGATAACCATGATTACTTGAGGTAATTGTTCCAAAGCATAATTAGATAATTCATTTACATTTTTAATGACATTTTCATAGTAAGCTTTTAGATTTTTGCGTCGTTCAATACTGCGTTCTTTTAGATAAAAGAATAAACATATCCATAAAACAATACCGCCACTAAATATATACCAATTGTATTGAAATAATATGACTAATAATATCAAAGAAACTATTAAAGTAACACATATATCAATCCAAGTGGATAATTTATTAGGCATAAAATTACCTCCTAAACATCATTGCTATTTTTGAATTTCTTTCGATAATCAAAAATCATATCAAAGAAGCCAGCAAGAGCAATGATTTGAGCAATTATCATGTTTAGACATAACATAATGATAATGAAAATCCAAACAGCAGTTGGCCAATTTTTTAATTTATAAAAAAATCTTATGACAGATAAACCTTGTACTAAACCTAAGACATTAGCACATAAATAAGTGTTTAGAGCAATTTGATAAAGTAGAGTAATACTGCGAGTATCGCCCCAATACATGCCGATTAAAGAAAAGGCATATATATATATGAAAACTTTAGGGAAACGCCATAATCTAAATGGTGGCAAAGAATTAATATTTGTAGTTCCCAAGCGTTTTAATAAAAAAGAACTAGCAATATAATTAATCACTAATTTTATTACAGCATTTAAAATAAAAATCATAGGTAAGACAAGCGCAAGAGTTTCTATTAAATGCTGAGTTTGTCTTTGTGCATCAATCATAGCTTCGGAAGTTATGCCCATAGAATTAAACATTTCATTTGTATCAAGCATAGCTGTTTTAAAAGCATCTAATTGGTCTACAAATAAATTTATACCTGTGAGATAGAAGGTACATATTAAAAATAGACATACACCAATGATTGAAGCTACAAAAGATGTAGCAAAAATCTTTACAGCAGACCAACAATGATTATAGCCAAAACCTAAAGTTAAAGCTAGAGGCACTGAACCTAGAACAAGTGGTATGGCAGTAACAGGTGTTAAAAATACACATAATAAAATACTAGCAATTAAAGCACTAAATATACCATATTTAAGATTATGTTTGGCTGTAATAATTGTAATAGGTAAAGTCCAAAATAAAATAATAAAAGGTATATAAATTCCTGCCATAGCAATGATTACTGTTATAGCAGTCAATAGGCTACTTTCAGTTAAGGGTCGTAGCTTAGTATTTTTCAAAAAAAAATCCTTTCATTAAGAGATAGTTTAATAATTGATAAACCTTAATTCTTAATTATAATATAAAAACTATATTACTGCAAAAACTAAAAACACTTTCTAAATAAAAATTAGAAAGTGTTTTTTATTAATTGTTAAGCTTTAAATACACATTTTCCATCGAGCCAAGTTTCTTTAAGTTCATAATCAGGAGTTATGATAAGGAAGTCAGCTTTTTTACCAATGGCAATGCTACCAAGTTCATCATCAACACCGAAGCGTTTTGCTGGATTTAATGATGCCATATTAACAGCATGAATAGGATTTTCATGTAATTCTAAAATGAGGCGACGAACTTCTTTTAAAAGAGTTGTTGTACTGCCAGCGAGATTACCACTATCAATGCGAGCAATTCCATCTTTTACATTAAATGGTAAAGTGCCAAGCATATAGCGACCATCTTTTAAGCCAGTGCCTTGAATTGCATCACTTACGAGTAAAGCTTTATCTTTTGGTTTATTCTGTAAGAGAATTTTCATAGCTGGTAAAGAAACATGAATACCATCAGCAATGAGTTCGGCATATACATCATTGCGAGTCATGATAGCACCTAATAAATTAGGATTGCGATGATGGAGTTGTTCCATAGCACAGTAAGTATGAACACCAGCATCAGCACCCATATCAAAACAAGCACAAGCTTCTTCGTAATTTGCACTGCTATGACCTAAGGAAACTTTGATTTTTAAATCTTGTGTTATCCATTTAGTGAATTTTGGTGCATCTTCTTTTTCAGGTGCAATGATAATGGATTTTACAGTGTTATATTCAGCCATTTTTTCGATTTCTTCTTTATTTAATGGGCGAATATGTTCTTCAGGGTGAGCTCCTTTGTGTTTGCTTGTGATATAAGGTCCTTCAATGAACATACCAAGAATACGAGCACTATTTAATGTATCTTTACATTCAGCTACATTGGCAATAGCTTTATAGATATCTTCAAGTGGAGCTGTTACTGTAGTTGGCATCCATGTAGTAGTACCTTGAGTTAAAAGATAATCCCCAATGCTTTTTAAAGCCTCTGGAGTGGAGTCCATAGTGTCATGACCTACAGCACCATGGATATGAGTATCAATAAGACCTGGAATAATGAATGCATCATTATATTCTTTTACAGGAATATTTTCTTTTTCAACGTTTTCTTTAGAGAAAAATCCAGCAAATTTATTATCTTCAATGACTAGATATTTGTTGCTTTCAATAAAATCAGCAGTGAAAATTTTTTGAGCCTTAATAGCAATTTTAGTCATTAAGAACACTTCCTCGATTTTTTTTATTCTGAGAACGAGATTGGAATACTTGAATTCTGGACTGATGACTATCAACTAAAATTTCAGATAAACTTAAAGCTGTTTGATTAGCTCTGCTAAAGAGTGCTTCTAATAAAACAGGAACATTAGTTCCACTGATAACCTTACTATTTGGTAAATGTGTAGATAAAATAACACTTTGATTAAAAGGTGTACCGCCTGCTATATCTGTGCAGAAAATAATATCAGAACAATTTAAACGTTCAACAGCTTCTTGTAATTGTTTAGCTAATTCTGTATTTGTAGAACCGATAGGAAAATCAATCGCTTCAAATTTATCTTGTTTGCCAGCAATAACTTCAATAGATGAAGCAAGGCCAGATGCAAAGTTACCATGTCCTGTAACTATAATACCTATCAACAAAAAAACCTCCCTGGAGTGAATATCCTCATATTTTAAATTCTTTGTATATTAATTGTATCATAAAATAAGTATATCTACAGTTTATTTAATGTATTTTTTTAAGTATATAACTAAATGATAATAATTATTAAAAAGTAAAAAAAAGCTATAAAAAATTAATTTCATTTAGTAAAACATAGGATAATGAAGAATATAAAAGAAAATAGGAGAAAAAAGGAGATAATATGGAATTTTTAGCGTTTGATTTATTGTTAGTATAATCATATAATATACACATAAGGAACAAACAATATTGATAAGGAATTAGAAATTATCAATTTATTTAATGTGTATATATCTAAGTATTGGAGGAATTTATAATGAAAAAATGGGTTTGCAGTATTTGTGGTTATGTATATGAAGGTGAAAGCGCACCAGAACAGTGCCCAATTTGTAAAGCACCAGCAGATAAATTTGTAGAACAATCCGGTGAATTAGTATTCGCTGACGAACATCGTGTAGGCGTAGCAAAAGGTGCTGACCCTCGCATTATCGAAGGTTTACAGCAGAACTTCACTGGCGAATGCACAGAAGTTGGTATGTACCTCGCTATGAGCCGTGTTGCTGAACGTGAAGGTTATCCTGAAATCGCTGATGCTTACAAACGTTATGCTTTTGAAGAAGCAGAACATGCTGCAAAATTTGCTGAACTTCTCGGTGAAGTTGTAACTGACAGCACTAAGAAAAATCTTGAACTCCGTGTTGCTGCTGAACATGGTGCATGTGCTGGTAAAAAAGAACTTGCTACTTTAGCTAAAGAACTTGGCTTAGATGCAGTTCATGATACAGTTCATGAAATGGCTAAAGACGAAGCTCGTCATGGTTGTGGCTTCAATGGTCTTTTAAAACGTTACTTCGGTAAATAATTTGATATAGATAGGATTATTAAAAGAGTATGGTGTAAGTGACATGCACCCAAAATATTGGACATATTAATTAAGCTACTAATTGAGACTTAGTTCTGTATTCTACGGGACTAAGTCCTTTTA
>NZ_CFQVBI010000056.1:0-83644 GCF_986095205.1 Megamonas sp.
GAAATTGGCTCAATAGTGCAAAAGATAGATAGATACTATCCAAGTTCGCAAATTTGCCATGTTTGTGGTACAAAAAATCCTGAAGCTAAAAATTTGGCAGTTCGTGAGTGGATTTGCGCAAAGTGCAAAACCACTCACGATAGAGATAGAAATGCTGCTATAAATATATGGAAGGTTGGGGCATCAACCTTCTTTGGAGAGATATAGTAAGACCTACTATTTTAGTAGGCAAGTATCGTTTGTATCCAAGAATCCCCTGCCTTTAGGCATGGGGAGTATGTCAATATATACAATGAAGTGTAAATATAGTAATATATTTATAAGTTGAATATTATGTTTTATTGAGGACTGTACAATATTGTACAGTCCCCTTTATCGTATCTAAAGTAGTCAATAGAGAAAAGGTTGATAAATGAATGAATATACTCTTTCCTGCATTAGCTAAAGAGGTAACTTTAACTAAGATAAATGAATGTTTTAATCAAGATTATGGTCAAAATTATATTTATGGCTTAGCAGGCACACAAAAACATATAGTTATTGCTAATGCATATAAACAAAATCCTAAAACGACAATTATTATTACACATAATCAAGATGGTATAGAAGAATGGTACAATGATTTTTCTTCATTATTGCCAGAAGCATCTATTTGGGAATTGCCAGCATTAGATGTCATGTCTGTAAGTGCTACAGCAAAAAGCTTAGAATTAAAAGCTAGGAGAATGAAAATTTTGGGAATGCTCACTAGAAAAGAGCCTGTCATTATTTTAGCGACTACAAATGCTGCTATGCAAAAAGACATGTCTCGTCAGGATTTTGAAAATTCTAGTGTGCAAATAGAACTCAATAAAGAATACGAACATGATAAAATTTTAGAACAATTAGTATCTTTAGGTTATGAACGTGTAGATAAAGTTGAACAAATAGGGCAATTCAGTGCTCGTGGTGGAATTATAGATATTTATCCTATAAATTCAGATACGCCTATACGTATTGAGTTTTTTGACAGTGAAATAGAGTCCATACGTGAATTTGCTATAGATAGTCAACGTTCTTTGCGCAATATAGCTAAATGTGAAATCTTGCCATTGATGCAAATGGACGATACAGGCTCACCAGCTATATTTTTATCTTATTTAAATAAAGATTGTAATGTAATTTTAGATGAACCACTGCATTTAAAAGAAGCTGTTGAAGGCGGTATAAAAGAAAATCCTGAGATAAAAGAATTTGTCTATGACTGGAATTATATTTTAACTTCTGCGAAAAAGCATAATATTATTTATATGTCTTTGATGATGCAAAGAATAGCAGATACAGAGCCAGAACAGCTCATCAGTGTAGCAGTAAAATCTACAGCACCTTTTCAAAAGCAGATGCATTTATTAGGTGAAGAAATTAAAAATTGGCTAGAACAAAAAAATGAAATATTGATTTGTTTGGGTGATAAGACAAAAATAGCATATTTACAAGATGTATTAGAACAACAAAAAATACCTGTATCACGAGAAAGTGAGCCGAAAGAATTATCCAAAGATAGAGTTACATTTATCGTAGGTTCACTTTTAAATGGTTTTGAATTCCCTCAATCTCGATTGGTGGTAATCACAGAAAAAGATATATTAGGTCGTCAAAAGAAAAAGTTAAGACCACGTCAATCGGGTAAAAATAAAAATGATAAAATAGCTCATTTTAGAGATATAAATATTGGCGATTATGTTGTACATGTAAATCATGGTATTGGTAAATATCTAGGTGTGGAAACATTGACAATAGGCAATGTTCATCGTGATTATTTACATATAAAATACAGCGGTACAGATAAATTATTCGTGCCAACAGACCAAGTGCATTTAATCCAAAAATATATTGGCTCTGAAGGTGATGTACCTCGTTTATCTAAGATGAATGGTACAGCATGGAAAAAAGCAAAGGCAAAAGCAAAAGCTTCTGTAGAAAATATTGCTAAAGATTTAATCAATCTCTATGCAGAACGTAAAAATGGTAAAGGTTTTGCATTTGCTCCAGATACGCCATGGCAAAAAGAATTTGAAGATGCTTTTCCTTATGAAGAAACTCCTGACCAATTAAAAGCGATAGCAGAGATAAAAGCTGATATGGAAAAACCTGTTCCTATGGATAGACTTTTATGCGGTGATGTAGGCTTTGGTAAAACAGAAGTAGCCATTAGAGCTGCTTTTAAAGCTGTAATGAGCAATAAACAAGTTGCTGTTTTAGTGCCGACTACTGTATTAGTGCAACAACATTATCAGACTTTTAGCAATCGTTTTAATGACTTTGGACCGAAAATTGGTATTATTTGTAGATTTAATAGCCCAAAAGAACAAAAGAAAGTTTTAGAAGATTTAGCAACAGGTCAAATTGATATCTTGATTGGTACTCATGCTATTTTGAATGAGAAAAAAGTAAAATTTAAAGATTTAGGTTTATTGATTGTTGATGAAGAACAGCGTTTTGGCGTAAAACAAAAAGAAAAAATAAAACGCATAAGTAAAAATATCGATGTATTATCTTTGAGTGCAACGCCTATACCACGTACACTGCATATGTCTCTTGTAGGTGCTAGAGATATGTCTGTTATCGAAACTCCACCACAGGAGCGTTTCCCTGTGCAGACTTATGTAATTGAAAATAATGATATGATTATCAAAGATGCTATTAAGCGTGAAGTTCGCCGTGGCGGTCAGGTATATTTTATTTACAATAGAGTAGAAACTATAGATAAGATGTATTTGCATTTATTATCTATGCTTCCTGATGTAAAAATAGGGATAGCTCATGGGCAGATGAGTGAAGAAGAATTAGAAAGGGCTATGCTCAATTTTTATGAAGGAAAATACGATATCTTATTGGCTACAAGCATTATTGAAAATGGTTTAGATGTATCAAATGCTAATACTATAATTATTTATGATGCAGATTATTTTGGTCTATCTCAGCTCTATCAGATGCGAGGTCGTGTAGGTCGTTCTAAACAAATGGCATTTGCATATTTTATTTATCAGAAAGATAAAATTTTATCTGAAATGGCAGAAAAGAGATTGCAGGCGATAAAAGAATTTGCCCAACTAGGTTCTGGATTTAAAATCGCTATGCGAGATTTAGAAATTCGCGGTGCTGGCGATTTATTAGGTTCTCAACAACATGGTCATATTTCTAGTGTAGGTTTTGAAATGTATTGTCGTCTATTAGAAGAAGCAGTAGAAACATTGCAAACAGGTAAAGAGCCAGAAAAAGTAGTAGAACCGATAATTGAATTGAAAGAAGATGCTTATTTAGATGGTGAATATATAAATGACGCCACTAATAAGATTGAAATTTATCAACGCATTGCAGCGATACGAACAGATGAACATGCAGACCAATTAGAGGAAGAATTAATCGACCGTTTTGGTGCATTGACTGAACCTGTAAAGAAAATAATGCAAGTAGCACGATTGAAAAATTATGCTCGTAAATTAAAAATAAAATCTATTATTGAAAAACCTGCTTTTGTGGAAATATGTTTTGATAAAGCACCAAATATAGAGACAGAAAATGTGCTTTTAGCGAAAAAGCAATTTGATAATTTATTGAAATTTGTGCCAAAACAAAATACGATACAGATAAAAATTACGCCAATAAATAAAAAACATATAATAAATCTATGTTTAAAAGTAGTAAAAGTTTTAACAGGTGAAAAATTACAGAAGATGACTCTTAAAAAAGAGGAGAAAAAATAATGAAAAAATATGAAAGTATTTATCATGATTTATTGGCTTTGATTGAAAATAATAAAATTAAAGCTGGAGAAAAATTGCCTAGTGAGTTTGATTTACAAAATAAATATCAAGCTTCACGAGATACAATTAGAAAAGCATTATTATTATTATCTCAAAATGGATATATTCAAAAATCACAGGGAAAAGGTTCAATTGTATTAGATATCAATAGATTTAATTTTCCAGTATCAGGGCTTACTAGTTTTAAAGAAATTGCAAGTGATATAAAAGGCAAAGTTGAAACTATCGTGCATACTTGTGAATGTATTGAGCCGGATGAAGAAATAAAAAAATTATTGATGCTAAAAAATGGTACTAAAGTTTGGTATATAGAACGTGTACGTAAAATAAATGGAGAAGCTGTGATTTTTGATACGGATATTTTAAATGCTGATATCGTATCTAATTTAACAGTGGATATAGTACAAAATTCTTTATATGAATACATTGAAAATACTTTAGGTTTAAGAATTGGCTATGCCAAAAAAGAGATAACATGTAGAGCTATAAATTCTCGAGATGAGAAATTAATGGACTTAAAAAATTATGATATGTTGATTAATATAGCTTCTTTCGTATTTTTAGAAGATACAACATTATTTCAATACACTTTATCTAGACATAGACCAGATAAATTTCGCTTTAGTGATTTTGCACGTAGAACAAGACAAAATTTTATTTAATATGCTCATTTACCTTATAACTTTTTGTTATAAGGTATTTTTTTATCATTGACAAACTTGTACGTACATGATATATTTAAGATGTTTAATAGATGTACGTACAAGTTAAGGGGTTTTGAGAGATTAAGGAGGATATTATGTCGAAATTTACAGAAGATGCAAAATTATTATTAGAATATATCGGAGGTAAAGATAATATAAAAGCAGTAACACATTGTGTAACACGCATGCGCTTTGTATTGATTGATGAGAAAAAAGCTGATGTGAAAAAAATTGAAAGTTTAAAATCAGCAAAAGGAACTTTTACTCAAGCAGGACAATTCCAAGTTATTATCGGTAATGAAGTTAGTGAGTTTTATAATGAATTCACTAAAATTGCAGGCATTGATGGTGTAAGTAAAGATGCAGTAAAAGCGGCAGCAAAATCCAATCAGACATTTGTACAAAAATTGATGGCAAATTTAGCAGAAATATTTACACCACTTATTCCAGCACTTATCTGTGGTGGTCTTATTTTAGGCTTTAGATCGGTTATTGGTGATATTAAATTAGTTGAAGATGGTACAAAAACTTTAATCGAAACTTCCCAGTTTTTTGCAGGTTTATATAGTTTTTTATGGTTGATAGGTGAAGCAATTTTCCATTTCTTACCAGTGGGCATTGTATGGTCTATCACTAGAAAAATGGGAACTACACAAATTTTAGGTATTATTTTAGGTTTGACTTTAGTATCTCCACAATTATTAAATGCTTATAATATGGCACCGGGAACTGTTCCTCCTGTATGGGATTTTGGTTTTGTTCAAATTGAAATGGTAGGTTATCAAGCACAAGTAATACCTGCTATTTTAGCTGCATTTATTTTAGTTTATTTAGAAAAATTCTGGCGTCGCATTACACCTGATTATATTTCTATGATAATTGTGCCTTTATTTAGCTTAATACCAGCTGTAATTTTGGCACATACAGTAGTAGGCCCTATTGGTTGGGCTATCGGTTCTTTTATTGCTAATGCTGTTTATGCAGGTCTTACTTCTAGTTTTGGTTGGCTTTTTGCTGGTGTATTTGGTTTCTTCTATGCTCCACTTGTTATCACAGGTTTGCATCATATGACAAATGCTATTGACCTTCAACTTATGAGTCAATTCAATGGTACTATTTTATGGCCAATGGTAGCACTTTCTAATATCGCTCAAGGTTCAGCAGTATTAGCTATGATTTTCTTACAACGCAAAAATGAACGTGCAAAACAGATTAATGTTCCAGCTTGTATTTCCTGTTATTTAGGTGTTACAGAACCTGCTTTATTTGGGGTAAACTTAAAATATGGTTTTCCATTTATTTGTGGTTTAGTTGGTTCTTGTATTGCAGCTATGATTTCTGTATCTAGTGGAGTTATGGCAAGTTCTATCGGTGTTGGCGGTATACCGGGCATTTTATCTATTAAACCTCAATTTATGTTTATGTTCTTTATCGCTATGATTGTAGCTTTTTGTATCCCATTTATTTTGACTACAGTTGTGGGTAAGAAAAAATTAACTAGCGAAGATGTCTCTGGTGTGGATATTAAACAAGCAGAATTTACAGAAACTGAAAATATTGATAGTGAAGAAAATAAATTAGATACAGTAGCAGAAAATTTCCAAGCACCAATAACAGGTATTACTAAAAAATTAAGTGATATTGAAGATAAAGGTTTTGCTAGCGGTGCTATGGGTGAAGGTTTTGCTATTGAAATGCAAGATGGAAAAGTAGTAGCTCCATTTTCTGGTGAAGTCATGGTATGTTTCCCAACAGGTCATGCTTATGGTTTAAAATCAAATGATGGTAAAGAAATTTTAATTCATATTGGTATGGATACAGTAGAACTTGACGGAAAAGGTTTTGATGTAAAAGTACAGGCAGGTCAAAAGATAAAACAAGGTGATGTTTTAGTTAATGTAGATATAGATTATGTAAAATCTCAAGGAAAATCTTTAGTAACACCAATTGTATTTACAGATGGACGTAAAGTCGAACTTTTACAAGAAAATGTAGCTGTAAAAGCTGGAGATGAAAATATAATAAAATTATAATTATCTATAGATGGTATTTGATGAAATAAAACATTAGAAGGAAGGCATTTTTTCTATGAATGATTTTAAAAAGAAAGTAGTATATCAGATTTATCCAAAATCTTTTAAAGATACAAATGGTACAGGTACAGGCGATTTAAAAGGCGTAATCGAAAAATTAGATTATTTACAAGCTTTAGGTGTAGATTATATTTGGCTTACTCCATTTTATGTTTCACCACAAAATGATAACGGCTATGATGTGGCAGATTATTATAATATTGACCCTAGTTATGGGACTATGGAAGATGTAGAAAATTTAATTGCTGAAGCGAAAAAACGCAATATTTATTTGATGATGGACATGGTATTCAATCATGTATCTACAGAACATATTTGGTTTAAAAAAGCTATGGCAGGAGAAGAAAAATATTTAAATTATTTTTTCTTCAAACAAGGTAAAGCAAATAATCAACCACCTACAAATTGGAATAGTAAATTTGGTGGCCCTGCATGGGAATATGTGGAAAAATTTGATAAATGGTATTTGCACTTATTCGATAAAACACAGGCTGATTTAAATTGGGAAAATCCTGAAGTTCGTGAAGAAGTAAAAAATATCGTGCGTTTTTGGATGGAAAAAGGTGTAAAAGGTTTCCGTTTTGATGTTATTAATTTAATCAGTAAGGCTGGTTTTGAGGATGATTTCTCTGTAGATGGAGATGGTAGAAGTTTTTATACAGATGGACCACGTATTCATGAATTTTTACAAGAATTAGCTAGAGATAGTTTTGCTAAAGATAAAGATATCATCACTGTTGGTGAAATGAGTAGCACTACTATGGAAAATTGTTATAAATACGCTGGTGAAAAAACAGGCGAACTTTCTATGGTATTTACTTTTCATCATTTAAAAGTGGATTTTATGGGCAATGAAAAATGGGTACTTGTGCCAACTGACTTTATGAAGTTGAAACAGTTGATTTTTGATTGGCAGATAAATATGGAAAAAAATAATGCTTGGAATGCTGTTTTTTGGTGCAATCATGACCAGCCACGTGTAATATCTCGCTTTGGTAGTGATGATAAATACCACAAAGAATCAGGCAAAATGTTGGCAATATTGATACATTGTTTGCGAGGAACACCATATATTTATCAAGGTGAAGAAATCGGAATGACTAATCCTCATTTTAAATCCATTGAACAATATCGCGATGTAGAAAGTCTAAATCATTATCAAATTTTACAAGATAAAGGCATGACAAAAGAGCAAGCTTTGATGATTTTAGATGTACATTCTCGTGATAATTCAAGAACTCCTATGCAATGGGACGATAGTATAAATGCAGGATTTACAACAGGAACTCCTTGGATACAGACAGCAGATAATTACACTGAGATAAATGTAAAAAATAGTTTAGAAGATAAGGACTCTATTTTCTATTATTATCAAAAATTAATTCAGTTGCGTAAAAATTATGATGTGATAGCTTATGGAGATATAAAACCATTACTTCGCGAAGATAAAAGAGTATTTGCTTATGAACGCAATTATAAAGGTCAAAAATTAATTGTAATCTGTAATTTTTATCCAACAACATATGAAATAGAATTGCCATATGACCTTTCAAATTACAAATGCATATTAAATAATTATAAAAATGAAGCAAAAGCAAAAAAAATTGCATTAAAACCTTATGAAACCTTAGTTTATTGCAATCTTTGATTGACAAATCACTTTTCTTGCTTTATATTTATAGTAATCACAATCCATAGTAACCGCACGGTTTTCCACAGCGGTTACTTTTTTTCTGAAAGAAGTGGAAGGTATAATATGGGACAAATAACAATTGTAGGCTTAGGACCAGGCGATTTTGGTCTTATTACTTTAGATACTTGGGATAAAATAACAAATACAGATAAATTGATTTTGCGTACTGCTATTCACCCTACAGTAGCTGAATTAGATAAACGAAATGTAGTTTATACTTCTTGTGATGAATTTTATGAACAAGGGGTTTCTTTTGATGATGTGTATAATAGCATTGCTCAAAAATTGATTGAAGAAGCTAAAAATGGTCATGATGTAGTATATGCTGTTCCAGGTAGTCCACTTGTTGCAGAAAGAACAGTAGTGATTATCAGACAAAAAGCCAAAGAAGCTGATGTGAAATTAAACATCATGCCAGGTATGAGCTTTATGGAAGTTTTATATCAGCGCTTAAATATAGACCCTATTGATGGGC
This sequence comes from Megamonas sp., assembly GCF_986095205.1. NCBI lineage: Bacteria > Bacillati > Bacillota > Negativicutes > Selenomonadales > Selenomonadaceae > Megamonas > Megamonas sp. Next base: position 8,772 of record NZ_CFQVBI010000056.1, read on the forward strand.
TTACTATTTTAGATGCTTGCGATTTAGAAAACTTGCCAAGTGAAATGCCATCAGCACTTGTAATCACGCAAGTATATAATCAGCATGTAGCTTCAGATACAAAATTGACTTTGATGGAAAATTATCCAGAAGATTATCCTGTAACATTCATTCGCAATTTGAGTTTGCCAGATGAAGAAATTCGCGAAATTCCTCTATATGAATTAGACCGTCAACCTCATATTGACCATTTGACAAGTTTATATATAGGAAAAATGCCAAAAAATGAGCAGACTTTTGATTTAGAGCCACTAGAAGATGTAGTGAAAACACTTCGTAGTCCTGGCGGTTGTCCATGGGATATCGTGCAGACACATAAATCTCTTCGTCGCAACTTGATTGAAGAAGTTTATGAAGTTATTGAAGCTATAGATTTAGAAGATGAAAAATTGCTCTGTGAAGAACTTGGCGATTTATTGATGCAAGTAGTATTTCATGCTCGTATGGCAGAAGAAGCTAAGTTATTCTCCATGCAAGATGTTATCGATGGTATAACTGAAAAATTAATTCGCCGTCATCCACATGTTTTTGGTGATATCGATGTAAAAGATGCAGGCGAAGTTTTAGCTAATTGGGAAGCTATCAAACAAGCGGAAAAAACAGAAAGAACTTCTATATTAGATGGTGTGCCAAAAGATTTACCATCACTTATGGCTGCTTATAAATTGCAACATAAGGCAGCAAAAGTAGGTTTTGATTGGCCAGACATTGATCCTGTATGGGATAAATTAGAAGAAGAACTTCGTGAATTAGAAGAAGCTATTGTCGATGGACAAAAAGAAAAGATAGAAGAAGAATTAGGAGATGTTTTATTTACAATTGTAAATATTTCTCGTTTCTTAAAAATAGATCCAGAAGTAGCTTTAACTGGCACAAATCGCAAATTTAGAAGAAGATTTTCCTATATTGAAGAAAAAGTAAAAGCTAAACAACAAAATTGGGAAAGTTTATCTTTGATTGATTTAGATGAATTGTGGCAAGAAGCTAAGCTTCAAGATGAAAAATAATTAAATAAATATAAATAAGGACTTGATTAAGTCCTTATATGATGAGATAATAAGGTGGTTTTATAATCTCATGATATAAGGATTTAATGTTGTGAAATAATCCTTACAAAATAAGAGTTTTGCCGTAATTTATATATAAATTAGACTCTTATTTAGAGGAAATACCTCTTTAGCGGCGAACAATTATATTTGATAATAATTTTAAAGGAGGCTATCTTCGTGAATAAATCCGAATTAGTAGCAAGTGTTGCTGAAGTAGCAGAATTAACAAAAAAAGATGCAGAAAAAGCTGTTAACGCTGTTTTTGCAAGTGTACAAAAAGCTCTTGTTGAAGATGACAAAGTACAAATTATTGGTTTTGGTACTTTCGAAGTTAGAACTCGTGCAGCTCGTAAAGGTCGTAACCCACAGACTGGCGAAACTATCGAAATTCCTGCTTCCAAAAACCCAGTATTCAAAGCTGGTAAAGCTTTAAAAGAAGCTGTAAATCAGTAATTCTTAATTGAATAAACGTTAAGAAATGATAAAGTCGAGTTTTTAATATCACGTGATATTTAGACTCGGCTTTATTTTTTAGAATGATGAAGAAATGGTGAAGTTTATGGAGAAAATAGCTTTAATCACAGGTGGGACATCTGGTATAGGTCTTGAATGTGCTAAAAAATTTTTAGTAAATAAAATAAATGTGATTTTAGTAGGTAGAAATAAAGATAAATATATAGAAGCTAGAAAATATTTAAAATCATTTATCACAAAAGATGTATTTTGCGATTTTATTCAAGCAGATATCAGCAGTGCTAAAAATTGCAAGAGCATCATAGATACAGTGATTGAGAAATATAAAAAACTAGATATTTTAGTGAATAATGCAGGGATTTATCTGGAAAATGCTATTGAAGATGTAGAAGAAGATGAATTTGATAGAATCATAAATGTAAATTTAAAAGGAGCTTATTTTTTATGTAAATACGCTGTTCCGCATTTAAAAAAACAAGGAGAGAATGCTTCTATTGTAAATGTATCTTCTGATGCAGGCATTAATGGAAATTTCTTTTGCAGTGCATACTGTGCTTCTAAAGGTGGTTTGACCGTATTTACAAAAGCTTTAGCCTTGGAATTAGCACCGTATAAGGTCAGAGCAAATTGTGTTTGCCCTGGAGATATAGATACACCACTTACGCGAAATCAATTTGCAGGTGATGTGGAAGAAGGCATAAAAGAAGCGAGTAGTTTATATCCTATAGGAAGAATAGGCAGACCAGAAGAGGTAGCAAATGTAATTTATTTTTTGGCAAGTCCAGAAGCTAGTTTTGTAACAGGGGCTGTATGGAGCGTTGATGGCGGAATTACAGCTTGTTAAATAAAAGCCACATTATATTTAAATTTAAATAATATAATGTGGCTTTATTATTATGCTAAAGCTTGAGCTAAATCACGGAAAATATCATTTATATTTTCAAGACCTATAGAAAGGCGAATTGTATTTGGCTTTATACCAGAAGCAGATAATTCTTCTGTAGTCATTTGTGAGTGAGTGGTACTAGCAGGATGAATTACGAGGGATTTTGCATCTGCGACATTGGCAAGTAAGGAGAATAATTGGAGTCTATCGATAAAATCTTGGGCGTCTTTTGCTGTGCCTTTGATTTCAAATGTGAAGATAGAGCCACCGTCATTAGGCAAATATTTTTGATATAAATCATGGTCGAAGCGTGAGAAAATAGAAGGGTGATTGACATTTTCAACTTTATCATGATTTTGCAAAAATTCAATGACTTTAAGTGTATTTTGTACATGGCGTTCTACACGTAAAGATAAAGTTTCTAATCCTTGTAAAAGTAAAAATGCATTAAATGGAGAGATACAAGCGCCTAAATCTCGAAGTAAAATAGCACGAACTTTAGTGATAAAAGCGAGCTTTCCTGTAGCTTTGGTGAAAGAAATTCCATGATAACTAGGATTAGCTTCGACTAAAGAAGGGAATTTATTACTTTTTTCCCAATTGAAATTGCCACTATCTACGATAATTCCACCTAGAGAAGTGCCATGACCACCGATGAATTTAGTAGCAGAGTGAATGACGATATCAACACCATATTCGATAGGTCGTACAAGATATGGTGTAGCAAATGTATTATCTACAACAGCAGGAATGTTATATTTATGTGCTAAATTAGCTAAAGCTTCTAAATCGGCAACATCACTATTTGGATTGCCTAAAGTTTCAAAATAAATACATTTTGTATTTTCTGTGATAGCATTTTCGACTTCATCTAGATTATGAATGTCGACAAAAGTCGTATTTATGCCAAAATCCACTAAAGTATGAGCAAAAAGATTATATGTTCCTCCATATACTGTTTTTGAGCAGACAATATGGTCGCCTACTTTAGCGAGAGCTTGTATTGTATAGGCAATAGCGGCAGCACCTGAAGCTACAGCTAAAGCTCCTGCACCACCTTCAAGACTAGCAATGCGTTTTTCCAATACTTCTTGAGTGGAATTAGTTAATCTACCATAAATATTACCGCCTTCTTTTAAGGCAAATCTATCAGCAGCTACTTGGCAATTATCAAATACATAAGAGGTCGTTTGATAAATGGGTACAGCACGAGAATTTGTTATAGGGTCAGATATTTCTTGACCTATATGTAATTGTTTAGTCTCAAAAGCCCAATTATTTGTATCTAATTTTTTTGTCATCAAAAAACTCTCCTTTTAAAATATATTTATCCTATTATAAAACTATGAATATCTTATAAAAAAATAACATCATCACATAAAAATATTTACAATATGATGATGTTATTGAGTTTGAAATATTATTCTTCAAATAATGGTGTAGAGAGATAACGTTCACCTGTATCAGGAAGAAGCACAACAATATTTTTGCCAACATTTTCTGGACGTTTGGCAACTTGAGTAGCTGCCCAAAGTGCAGCACCAGAAGAGATACCAGTCAAAAGACCTTCTGTTTTGGTAAGCTCTTTACTAGCTGTAAAACATACTTCATTGTCCACAGTTATGATTTCATCATAGATAGAGGTATCTAAAGTATCTGGTATAAAGCCAGCTCCAATACCTTGAATTTTGTGAGCACCTGCTTTACCAGTTGTTAATACAGCAGAAGTTTGAGGTTCAATACCAATGATTTTTATATTAGGATTTTGTTCTTTGAGATATTTTCCTGTACCGCTTAAAGTACCGCCTGTACCAATACCAGCAACGAAGATATCAACTTTACCATCAGTATCTTGCCAGATTTCTGGGCCAGTTGTCATATAATGAGCTTGGCGATTGACTAAATTAGTGAATTGTCCAGGAATAAAGCTATCAGGTATATCTTTTGCTAATTCTTCAGCTTTTTGGATAGCTCCTGCCATGCCTTTGCTACCTTCTGTTAATACAAGCTCAGCGCCATAAGCCTTCATGAGTTTTCTGCGTTCAATACTCATTGTTTCTGGCATAGTGATGATGATTTTATAACCTTTGCTTGCAGCTACAGCACAAAGACCAATACCAGTGTTACCACTTGTTGGCTCAATGATAGTGGAATTAGGTTTTAAAATACCGTGATTTTCAGCATCTTCAATCATGGCTTTGGCAATTCTATCTTTAGCACTACCAGCAGGATTAAAATATTCTAATTTCACTAATAAATTAGCTTTTATATCATAGAGTTTACTGTAATTATTAATTTGAACAAGAGGTGTATGACCTACTAGTTCCATAAAATTATGATAAATTTTCATGGTAATGACCTCCTTTAATATGTATTTTCATAGTGAATAAGTATGAATGAATTATAAACGATAAAATTATATTTGTCAATTTTATTTTGTATAATTGTAAACTGTTTAGGGTAAATTTTTTCTTGCTCATTTTCTATTATTGTGATATTATATCAAGCGTACACAATAGTACAAAGAAGAAAAACAATGAAAGAGATAGTAAATTAAAAATAAAAGTTACAGAGAGCCATGTATTGCTGGAAATTGGTACAAGTAGTTTTTAATGGAAAATCACTCTGGAGTTACAGGTTGAAATTAATTTTTAAGAATAGACCGTGTCGGGTCCCTCCGTTAAAGGGGTTGCATATGTTGGTATGTGAAATAGGTGGTATAATGACAGCACAGCTTTCATCCTGTTTTGGGTGAAGGCTTTTTTTAGTTATGTATTACAGTTGCTCTTGTCCTATTTGGCAAGAGCTTTTTTCATATACTGGAATTTTTATTTATTATTTGTATACAGAGGAGGCTTTTTTGTGTATAACAAAGTTGATACCAATCTAAATTTCGTAGAACGCGAAAAAGAAATTGAAAAATTCTGGGAAGAACACGATATATTTAAAAAACAAGTACATCAACATGAAGATGCAGATGTATTCACATTTTATGATGGACCACCAACAGCAAATGGTAAACCTCATATTGGACACGTTTTAACTCGTGTAATCAAAGATATGATTCCTCGTTATCAAGCTATGAAAGGTCATAAAACTATCCGTAAAGCTGGTTGGGATACACATGGTCTTCCAGTAGAACTTGAAGTTGAAAAATTATTAGGCATCAATGGTAAAGAACAAATTGAAGAATATGGTATTGAACCTTTCGTAGAAAAATGTAAAGAAAGCGTTTGGAAATACGAAGGTATGTGGGAAGAATTCTCCAAAGCTGTAGGCTATTGGGCAGATATGAAAGATCCATATGTTACATACCATAATGATTATATTGAATCTGTATGGTGGGCATTAAAAGAAATTTGGAACAAAGGTCTTTTATATAAAGGTCATAAAATCGTTCCATATTGCCCTCGCTGTGGTACACCTCTTTCTTCTCATGAAGTAGCTCAAGGATATAAAGATGTAAAAGAAAAATCTGCATTTGTAAGATTTAAAGCAAAAGGTGAAGATGCTTACTTCCTCGCATGGACAACTACTCCATGGACTCTTCCATCTAACCTTGCACTTTGCGTAAATCCAGAAATCACTTATGTAAAAGTAAAACAAGGCGATTACACTTATTACATGGCTAAAGAACTTTGCGAAAAAGTTTTAGGCGAAGATTATACAATCCTCGAAGAAATGCCAGGTAAATCTCTTGAATATAAGGAATATGAACCACTTTATCCATATGCTTTAAATAAATTAAATGGCAAAAAAGCATTTATCGTAACTTGTGATGATTATGTAACAACTACAGATGGTTCTGGTATCGTTCATATGGCTCCTGCATTCGGTGAAGATGACTCCCGTGTTTGCCGTGAATATGGTATTGCCTTCGTACAATTCGTTGACGCTAAAGGTTGCATGACAGCAGATACTGATTGGCCAGGTGTATTTGTAAAAAAAGCAGATCCAAAAATTTTAAAAGACTTAGAAGAAAAAGGATTATTATTCTCTGCACCTAACTTTGAACATAGTTATCCACATTGCTGGCGTTGCGATACTCCACTTTTATATTATGCACGTGAAACATGGTTCATTCGCATGACAGCTGTTCGCGATAAATTAATTGCTAATAATAAAACAATCAACTGGATTCCTGAATCTATCGGTAAAGGTCGTTTTGGCGATTGGCTCGAACATGTTCAAGATTGGGGCTTATCTCGTAACCGTTATTGGGGTACTCCACTTAATATCTGGGAATGTGAATGCGGTCATCAACATGCAATCGGTTCTATCGAAGAATTAAAATCCATGTCTGATAATTGCCCTGATGATATTGAATTACATCGTCCATTCATTGATGCTGTAACTATTAAATGTCCTCATTGTGGTAAAGAAATGCATCGTGTTCCAGAAGTTATTGACTGCTGGTTTGACTCTGGTTCCATGCCTTTTGCACAATGGCATTATCCATTTGAAAATAAAGAACTCTTTGAAGAACAATTCCCAGCAGATTTCATTTCTGAAGCAGTAGATCAAACTCGTGGTTGGTTCTATTCTCTAATCGCTATTTCCACATTACTCTTTGACAAAGCTCCTTATAAAAACGTTATCGTATTAGGTCACGTTTTAGATGCTCAAGGTCGTAAAATGAGTAAATCCAAAGGTAATGCAGTGGAACCAATGAAAGCTTTAGCTCAACATGGTGCAGATGCTATCCGTTGGTATTTCTATGAAAATAGTGCTCCATGGCTTCCAAATCGTTTCCATGATGCTGCTGTTCAAGAAGGTCAACGTAAATTCATGGGTACATTATGGAATACTTACGCATTCTTTGTACTCTATGCTAATATTGATAAATTTGATGTATCTAAATACAGCCTTGAATATGATAAACTTTCTGTATTAGATAAATGGTGCTTGTCTCGTCTTAATACTTTAATTAAAACTGTTGATGAAGATTTAAATAGCTATAAAATCACAGAAGCTGCAAAAGCTCTTCAAGAATTTGTAGATGAACTTTCTAACTGGTATGTAAGAAGAAGCCGTGATCGTTTCTGGGCTAAAGAAACAGACCAAAACAAAATCAATGCTTACATGACTTTATATACTGCACTTACAACAGTTATTAAACTCGCAGCTCCAATGATTCCATTTATGACAGAAGCTATTTATCAAAACCTTGTTTTAAATAGTGAAAAAGATGCACCAGAAAGCGTACATCTTTGTGCTTATCCTGTTGCAAATGAAGCATTCATTGATAGCGAACTTGAAAAAACTATGGACTTAGTATTAAAAGCTGTAGTTTTAGGTCGTGCTGCTCGTAATGAAGCAAATATCAAAAACCGTCAGCCAATCGCTCTTATGTATGTAAAAGCTCCATTTGAACTCAATGAATTCTATACAAAAATTGTAGAAGAAGAATTAAATGTTAAAAAAGTAGAATTCAAAGATAATATGGACGAATATTTGAACTATGAAATTAAACCACAGTTCAAAGTATTAGGTCCAAAATACGGCAAACAGATGAAAGAAATTGCTGCTGCTTTAGCTAAAGTTGATGGACAAAAAGCTAAAGTTGAACTTGAAACTACAAAAACATTGAAATTAGAACTTTCTTCTGGTGAAATCACACTTGTACCTGAAGACCTTGATGTAAAAATGACTCAAACAGAAGGTTTTGCAGCTCAACGTGATGGTGATGTAACAATTGCTATTTCTACAGTATTGACAGATGAACTCATTGAAGAAGGTTTCGTTCGTGAAATCATCAGTAAAGTTCAGACAATGCGTAAAGAAAATGGCTTTGAAGTAACTGATAGAATTACAGTATTTGCTCAAGGTAATGAAAAAATTGCTAAATTAATGCAGGATAATGCAGAAACAATTAAGAAAATTACTTTAGCAGATGAACTTGTTTACGATAAATTAGACGGCTTCACTAAAGAATGGAATATCAATGGTGAAAAAGTAACTTTAGGCGTAAAATAATAAATATGAAAATAAAAAGGAAGTCTATTATATAGACTTCCTTTTTTATTTGAAAATATTAATAGCCAAATTGTCTATGACGATTTAAGCTAAGTAATTTATAAAATTTATCAGTTACTTTACGATTATATGGTTCAAGTTCCATATTTTTTTTGAAAAGCATAAAGGAAACTTCATTAGAAGTTATATATTTAGCTAATCCTTTTTCTGTGAATTCATGTAAAATATCTAAATCGGATTTATCAATATATGGAATGAATAATTTCATCTTGCTATTGAGCCAATTCATATCTTCAGTGAAATTGCGTTTATTAGAATTAATTTTTTGATGAATGAAATTCAAATAGCGTTTAGCGATATGACTAAATACTGATGTGAAATTACCTTTGATGAAAGATGTCAATGCGCTAGGGTCTCTAAATTGATTGATAGGCATACCATCTAGGAAGATATCCAATTTTAAAGCAAAATCTTGAGCTTCTTTTAATTGATTTTGTTTGAGGAATTTACTGAGTTGAATAGATTCTAAATCCCAGCCATGTATGTTCAAAAATTCACTATAATGGCGCAAAACTAATTTATTATAAGGAGATAACTCAATAGTTTTTACGAAAATAACGTGAGCAAGCTCAGGGTCTTGAAGACAAATTGCTTGACCACTTTCAGTAAGACGCAATAATAGATGTAAATCAGTTAAACAGAGGCGATAACAATCGTCTTTCATGAGTTCTTCATAAGCTAATAATAAATGATTTGCTTCAATTTTTTCTACTGCGGAAAGTCTATCATAAGATTCTATTGTTTTTAAATATTTTGTGCCAGCTTCTAAAAAAGACATATAAAAAACCTCCATTACTAAAATTTATATAACGATTAATTTTTGTTATTGCAGTTATGATTTATAATAATACACTATTTAATTAAATTTTGCAATAATTTTCTATATTTAAATTAATGAAAAAAATAAAAATACAAAATACATTATATAGAATAAAAAATAGGCTAATAAAAAGAAAAATTTATTAGCCTAAAAGTTTTATTCTAGTAAAGGAGAAGCTTTTGCATCAGTCAATAATATATTTGTTTCAATTACGCTTAAATGTCTTTGAAGTGCATACATGATTATAGTATCCCATGGATTGCGTGGGTATAAAGAACTATGTTCAGCATGATTTAAAAGATGATTTGTTTCATCAATACTTAATTGCATAGCTATAGCAAGAGCTAATATGCGATTTCTAGCAGTATGTTTTTGCCCTGAAAAAATTTTATAAGCATAAGTTACAGGTAGACCAGATTTTTTGATAACATCTGATTTTGTTAAATTTTTTTGCGCTAAAAGTTCATCTAGATATTTAGGTAAGTTCATATCTAATAATTTATCTTTATTATTTTCTAAAAAAGTGTGAATATCTTTTTGTTGTTTTAAATCAGCACCTAATTTATCTGTGATTACTCCCATAAAAATACTTCCTTTGTTATTTTTAATTGATTTATATTATAATAAAATAACATTTTAAAGAATGCAATATTGATTAAATTATAGATAGTAGAGGTAAAAATAGTGCAATCAAAATTAGAAGCTAAATATTTACGAGAAATTGGAGAAAAAGTATATAGTTTTTTCTTTGAAAATCCTGAAATGGAAAATAATAATTTAGAATTTCGTGAAGGTCAATCAGAGATGGCTTGTGAAATAGTAGATGCCATAAGTCAAAAGAAAAATCTAGTGGTAGAAGCAGGTGTAGGGATTGGAAAATCTTTTGCTTATTTAGTGCCACTTATTTATTATAATTATTATTTACAAAAACCAGTGGTAATAGCTACTTCAACTATCACTTTGCAGGAACAATTACAAGGCGATATACGCTATATCATGGAGAAATTACAAATATTTCCAGAAGTTTTATTGGCTAAAGGTATGACTAATTTCATTTGTAGATATCATTTTAAAAGATTTTTTGATGATAGAGCAAATTTAAAGCAATATGAGAAAATATATGAATGTATAAATCAAGGTGGTAAAGAGCCAAGTGATTGGAATATTGAACTTCCTTTAGATTTATGGCAGAAATTTAGAATTAAAAATTATAATTATCGTGAATGTAAATATTGTGAATATCGAGATGTTTGTCATTACCATAATTTACGTTTAAATTTGAAAAAGACAAAGGGTATAATTATTTGCAATCAAGATATGCTCACTACTGATTTGCGTTTAAAACGAGAGATGAAAGATGGTTTATTTACAGAAGAATTAAGCTTGATTGTCGTTGATGAAGCTCATAATTTAGAAGATAAAGTGCGTTCCTCGTATACAGATATGTTGACTAGAAAGCAATTGGTAAATACATTGAAAAGATGCTATTTAAGCATAAAAAAAATACCACCTAATTTAGCTAAAAATATAGATAGTGTATTTAGAGATATAGATAAAATTTTTAGGATAATAGATAAGCAGATAAAATATCAAATACAACAGGCACAAAAACAACATCAAGATGCTGATAGATTTAAGATAAATATACCGATTGATTTATTGCAAAATGTATATAAAATAGCAGAAGCAATAATGATAGCACATGCTGTAAGTATTCGCAAAACTGGCGGAAAAATCAATAGTGATATGGAGATTATTTTAGACTTTTTCAAAGCATGGCAAGATGAAAAAAACTATATTGTCTGGGCTGAAGAGGCTAAAAATCCAATAATATATCTTTGTCCTACAAATGTAAATGAAAAAATCAATGAATTATTTTTTGGCGATAGAGTAAAACTGAGAAAAAATTTCCATACAATTTTTACTTCGGCGACTTTGACGAATTTAGCTAGTGAAGATTTGACGAAAGCATATAGTTATTTTATACAAAATACAATGTTTCCAATAAATGATAGCATATTATCAGAAGTGAAATATTCGCCATTTGCTTATGATAAACATGCAAAACTTTTTTATACAGATGATATTACAAGCCCTAGTAAAGATAGAGGAAAATTCATTGATGAAAGCATAGATTTAGTGAAAAAAATATTGGATATTTCTCAAGGAAAGGCTTTGATTTTATTTACATCTAAAGCGGATATGAATGCTGTATATACAAGGCTAAAAGCTTTGAATTTAAATTATACTTTAATTAAACAAAATGAAATATCTTCACAACAACAATTAATTTATAAATTTAAGCAAGATGTAAATTCTGTATTACTAGGAACAGGAGTTTTTTGGGAAGGTATAAGCATAGAAGGTATAGCACTTTCGAATTTAATTATTTATAAATTGCCATTCCCACTGCCAGAACCAATTATCAATGAAAAATGTAAACGTAGTAAAAATCCTTTAGAGGAAGTATTAGTTCCAGAAATGATTATTAAATTAAAACAAGGTGTAGGTAGATTAATACGCAATAAAACAGATAAAGGCATAGTATCTATCATTGACTCGCGTCTAGGTGATAAATCAAAGGCAAGTTATAAAGAAAAAGTATGGCAAGCTTTGCCGATAAAACAAAGAACAAATAGCTTAAAAGAATTACAAAGTTTTTATGATAATTTATGATTAATAAACAGGAAATTCATCATTATAAAGATAGATAATATCTAGTATAGGTGAATAAAAGCTTATATCTATCATGTAGGGACCATTTTTATCCTTATCTAAAGAGCTATTTGTTGGAAGTCCATTGCTTAAATCAACTTTTTTAGAAAAATCTTCATAAAGCGTTTTATCGTATAATTTACATTGACTTAAATCAATCCATATTTCACATACTTCATTTGGTGAGATATCTTTTTTAGGAAGGATAAATATAGTTGTTGCACCATAGATACCATCTCCAGGATAGATATCTAAATCAGTAAGAGATAAATTATCACTTGTAGTAACGGCTGAAGTAGGTATTTTCATTCCATGAGTTACAAATTCATAGTTAAGGGGTAAATCAATATCTGTATTATTTACTATTTTAAAATGTAAAGTACCTCTACCTCCGATATAATCTCCATAATCTTGCCAAGATAAAGTCGTAGGGCTAAAACTGCCATCAATATCATAAGTAAATGGGACATGCTCAGCTAAATATTCTCTAGTGTATTTTCGTCTAGGTTTTTGATTAGTAGACTGATTTTTTTCATCATTAGGCGTAGATGTTGGAGCAGGCGAAGAAGGAGTCGTTTCATTATTTTTAGGAGTAGATGATTTATTTTCTGATTTGACATCATTAAAAGGATTTTTTTGAGGTAAATCTTTAATTTCTTGTTTTATTTTTTCTGTATCAATTTTTTCAGGAAGTTGTTTTAGATCATCTTCAATTTTTTGAATATCAAAATCTGTAGGTGTCTCAGAAGTTTTATTTAAATAATAGCTATAAGAGATGATGATTAAAATTAATGTAAGCAGGATAACACTTAAAGTGATTAAGAATTTTTTCCATGTTGCCATAGGGACAAATTCTTGCAAAATTTCATTTACAGATTGGTAACGTCTGTCAGGATCGAATTTAATCGCTTTTTTGATGATTTTTTGAAGCTTTTTATTTTTAGGTTGAAGTTTTTGTAAAGTTATGCCTAAAGCATAGATATCACTGCGAATATCTGTTTGAGCAAAACCGTATTGTTCAGGGGGAGCATATCCACGTGTACCAAGATATTCTGTGTCATACGTTTTATCAGGATTGATTAGACGAGCTGTATCAAAGTCGATTAATTTAACGATATTATCTTTAGTGAGCATTATATTAGAAGGTTTTATGTCGCGATGTAAAATATTATGTTCATGTAAAATTTTTAATCCTTCGCATAATTGAATGATTATTTTCTTGATAATATCATCAGAAAGTTGTTCTTGTTGTTCTAAAATATTAAAAAGTGTGCGTCCATTGATGTATTCTTCAACAATAATAGTGATGTTTTCATCTTGATATAGATAATATATTTCAGGAAAACAACTATGTGAGAGTTTTTTTAATTCGTTATAAGGACTTGTAGTGTGATGAAGATATTTTATGATACAAGGTTGATTTGTTAATTTATTAATAGCTAAAACAATTTTACTCTTTGATGATTTTTTTATTTCTTGTGTTATTGTAAAATTGGTAGATAAAAATTCATGGAAGAGCTCAGACATAATAAATTAACCTTTCTATAAAAAACATATATTTTTTATTAATAAAATTTAACTATATTGATAGTTAATATTATTTTAGCACATAAATAAAGCCTAGTAGTTAGTTTAATTTTAACTACTAGGCTTTATTTAGAGTGAGTTTTTTTCTTAAGCAATAGTTTTGCTTGAAATGAGTTTTTCTTTTTTAGTTGTTTTTATTTTTAATATTATAGCTATGATGAAGCTGATAATAAATAAAAATGCGAATACATAGAGGCAAAGTGCATAACTTTGAGTTGTTTCACGAATAAAGGATAATAAAAGTGGTCCTGCAATACCAGCCATGCCCCAAGCTGTGAGAATTCTGCCATGAATAGCGCTTAATTGTTTTGTGCCAAATAAATCGCTTAAATAAGCTGGCATACAAGAGAAGCCACCACCATAGCAAGAAACAATGATTAAAACTAATAATTGGAAGAAAAAGGATTCAGTTGTATTAGCGAGTGCATAGAAAGCAAAAATTTCAATTAAGAAAAATAAAATATAAGTATTTCTACGACCAATATAATCGGAAACGCTAGACCAAGCGATACGACCAAAACCATTGATAAGTCCAATAACGCCAACCATAGAAGCAGCAGCAATTGGGCTCATATGAACTACTTCTTGAGCCATAGGAGAAGCTACGGCTAAAAGACCAATACCACAAGTAATATTAGTGAAGAATATCCACCAAAGTGCATAGAATTTCCAATCGCGAGTAGCTTCAGCTACGCTATATTGTTTTATTTCAACCATAGAATTAGAAGTCTTAACAGTTGTAGGTAAATATTTTTCTACGAATTCTTTTGGTGGAGGAGCGAGATATAAAGAAGAAGCTCCCATGATTAATATATAAGCACAGCCTAAAATGATGAAGTTAGTTACTAAGCCAAAATTGCTAACGAGAATTTGCATGATAGGGCCAGCAATTAAACTTGCAAAACCAAATCCCATGATAGCAAGACCTGTAGCAAATCCACGTCTTTTAGGGAAATATTTTACAAGAGTGGAAACAGGAGTGATATATCCAATACCAAGACCAATACCACCGATTACACCGTAGCAGATGTAAAGTAAAATAAGACTTTGTAAATGAAGAGCTAAAGCTGTACCAAACATGCCAATACCAAAGAATGCAGTGGCAGTAAGTCCACTAATACGAGGGCCATTTTTTTCAACAAATGTTCCTAAAAAACCAGCGGATAAACCTAAAAATAAAATTGCAATAGAAAATGTCCATGTAGTTTCTTGAAGACTAAAACCCATTTGAGCCATGATTGGCTTGGTGAGTACGCTCCAAGCATAAACACTACCAATACAAATATGAATACCAATTGCGGATAATGCGATAAGCCATCTGTTTTTCATTATATAATCTTCCTTTCGTAAAAATAAAGAATTATAAAGTACAAGAAAACTTATGCCTAAAAACAAAAAGACCATCTAGGCAAAAATTTTCTTTGCCCAGACGGTCGACTTTTCTATAGCAATGCGGTTCATGTGGTTAATTCCACTAAAATCCGTCAGTTCCACAGTGCTTATTCAATTGATAGCTTTATTATAACAAATATTTAATCTATGTCAAGAATAAAATTAATTTCATTTATGTTTTAGTTTTTACAACTAAAACAGTTGTATTTTTTTGTAAAAAATCAATTTCTTTATCAGAAATGTTATCATCGGTAATTAAAAAATCAATATTTTTCCATGTAGCATATTCTACCATCGCAGTAGAACGAGATTTTTTGCTATCAGCTAAAACAAAATTTTGCTTAGAATTTCTAATCATTATACGTTTTACTTCGGCATCAGAAAAATCTATAGAAGTAGGACCAAAATGTTCTTTAAATCCACTAGAACCTAAAAAAGCAACATCTACTTTTATTTTACTAAGAAAACTAGTTGCACCAAAACCTTCAAGTGCCATAGTAGTGTTATTTAATTGACCACCACTAAGATGGACAATGTTGTCACTATTAGATAATACATTTAAAGCACTTACAGAATTTGTAATAATCGTTAAACCTTTTTTTAAATATAATAATTTAGCTAAGCATAATGTAGTACTACCAGCATCAATAAAAATAACAGAATGATCTTTAATAAATTTTAGTGCTTCATTAGCAATTGCTAATTTAGCATCATAATTTTCCATATTTCTATCTTCTAATGGTTTTTCGATTACTTCTAAAGAAGACAGTGCGCCACCGTGACTTTTTTTTATAATGCCTTGTTTATCTAAGTATATTAAATCTTTTCGTATAGTTTCTGTAGAAACAGCAAAAGTTTTTGCAAGTTCGCCAACCTTTATACTACCATTAGAAATTATAAGTTCAGCTATTTTATTTCTACGTTCAGCTGTTATTAATTTTGACATGTATTTCACCTCTATTTTATATTTATTTTATTATTCTTAAAAGAACTTGTCAAAAATTTTTAGAAAAATTAAAAATCGCAATTAAAAACAACTAAAATGGTGTTGACAATTTGAAATAGCAATGATATTATCTAAATAACAAGAAAAAACAACAATAATGTTGTTAAAAATTGCTAATTGGAGGATATCATGAAAAGAAAAATAATAATATCACCATCATTGATTTGTGCGGATTTATGTAATTTAGAAAAAGAAGTAAAAGATTTATCTTTAGCAGGAATGAAATCATTACATGTGGATTTAATAGATCCTCATTTTAGTCCAAGTATGCCAATTGGAATAGATATTGTAAAGCAATTGAAGGCTAAAAGTAATATGGATTTTGATGTTCATATTATGTCTAATTATAATGAGTTTTTCATTAAAGAGCTTGTAAAAATGGATATTTCAAGTATAACTTTTCATAGCGAAGCTACAATTCATGTAGAAAAAATGTTGCAAATTATAAAAGAAGCAGGAATTAAGGCTGGAATAGCTTTAGCACCAGCAACATCTTTATCCACTATTGAATATGTTGCGAAAGCTTGCGATTATATTTTATTAATGACAATTAATCCTGGGTATGCTGGTGGAAAATCAGAAGAAATGGTACCTTATGCAATAGATAAAATAAGAGATTGTAAAGATTTATTAAATAAAATAGGGTCAAATGCACAGATAATTATTGATGGTAGAGTGTCTTTTGAAGTAATGCCTAAATTGATTGAAGCTGGAGCTGATGTATTAGTTGCAGGCAGTAAAAGTATATTTAGAAAAGGTTTTTCTTATTTAGAAAATTATCAAGAAGCGCAAAATGTAATAAAAAAATCATTAGGAGAATAGAATTATGAATTATAGAGAAACTACTAAAATTGTTATTGATGAATGCTATTTAGCTTTGAGTAAAGTAGAAGAAAAACAAATAGATATGTTAATAGATTATTTATTTAATGCAGATAAAGTATTTTTTATTGGTGTTGGTAGAGTAAAACTAGAGTTAGAGGCTGTTGCAAAAAGACTTGCACATTTAGGCATAAAAACGCATATTGTAGGAGATATTAATGAACCAGCAATGACAGATAAAGATATTTTGGTTGTGGGTTCAGGTAGTGGTGAATCATTAGTACCAGTAGCTATTGCAAAAAAAGCTAAGAGCGTAGGTGGAAAAATTATACATATTGGTTCAAATCCCCACAGCTCGTTAGCTCCAATTACAGATTTAATGGTTAGAATTCCAGTACAAACAAAATTATATTTAGAAGACGAAATATCTTCAAATCAGCCAATGTCTAGTTTATTTGAACAATCATTATTATTATTAGGTGATATAGTAGCTAAAATGATAGTAGAAAGAAAACAAATTAACTTAAAATCGTTGTGGCAATATCATGCTAATTTAGAATAAAATTCAGAAAATAAAAAATAGAAAAAATAACTTGACTTTGCGTGTAAGTGCAATTATAATAAAATCATAAAGATGAAAAACGCATTATTACGCAAAAATGCGCATTAAGGAGAGATGGATAATGGCTGTAGAAAAATGGATGGATCTTAATGGAAAAGTTGTTATTGTAACAGGAGGAAGTCAAGGTATTGGTGAACATGTTGTTCAAAATTTAAGAGCCAATAATGCTTTTGTTGTAGTAGCTGATTTAAGAATAAATGAAAATTTTATTGAAGATAAAGGAATTGTTTTTGTTAAATGCAATGTGGCTAAAAAATCTGATGTTGAAAATATGGTAAAAGTTACTATTGAAAAATATGGTAAAATAGATGCAATTGTAAACAATGCAGGTGTAAGTAGACCAAGAATGTTGGTAGATTATTATGGGCAGAAACCTGAATATGAATTAACAGAAGATGATCTCGATTTTATGTATAATGTTAATCAAAAAGGTGTAGTTTTGTGTGCACAAGCAGTAGCTAGAGAAATGATAAAACAAAAAAGTGGTGTTATTATAAATTTATCTTCTCAAGCAGGTATTCATGGTTCAAAAGGTCAATCAGCATATTCAGGTACAAAAGCTGCAGTTCATTCATATACAATGGCATGGGCAAAAGAATTAGGACAATTTAATATTAGAGTAGTAGGCGTTGCACCAGATGTAAATGAAAGAACACCAATGAATAATGATGCAGCTTTTGAAGCATTAGCATATACTAGGGGAACAGATCCTAAAAATACAACAGATGATTATACAAAAACGATACCATTAGGAAGACCAGGAAAATTAGATGAAGTTGCAGATTTGATAGCATATTTAGTATCAGATCATTCTAGTTATATTACAGGAACAACAATAAATATTAGTGGCGGAAAATCTTGTAATTAGTAGTAATGAACGAGGTGAGATAGATTATGGTATTGGCAAGGATAAGAAAATTTGGTGGCTATATGAGTAATATGGTTATGCCAAATTTGGGAGCTTTTGTTGGATGGGGTATTATAGCTGCTTTATTTATTCCAACAGGTTGGATACCTAATGAACAGTTTAATGAATTGGTCGGTCCAATGCTTAGATTCATGTTACCTATGCTTATTGGATATACTGCAGGTTATAATATTTATGGACAACGTGGTGGAGTAATAGGGTTATTTACAACGATGGGGGTTATTATAGGTTCAGATGTACCAATGTTTAGTGGTGCGATGATTATGGGACCATTATCTTCTTGGTTATTAAAGAAATTTGATGAAAATATTGGATGTAAAGTAAAAGCTGGATTTGAGATGTTAGTAAATAACCTAAGCTTGGGCATTATAGGTATGATCTTAGCATTGATTGGCTATGTAACAATTGGACCAGTATTTAATGCCGTTGTAATATTTTTTTCAAATGGAATTAATTGGATGATGCAAGAAGGTTTATTGCCATTATTATCTATTTTGATGTGTCCAGGACAAGTATTATTTCTTAATAATGCAATAAATCATGGTATTTTATCACCTATTGCTTATCAACAAGCAGCAGAAATGGGAAAATCAATAGTATTTACAGTAGATAGTAACTGTGGTCCTTTATTGGGAACATTATGTTCTATTGCTTTATGGGGAAAAGGTAAAGCTAAAAAAACTGCTCCATTAGCTATGTTTATAGCTGGAATTGCGGGAATTGGAGAAGTATATTTTCCGTTTATTTTAGCTAATCCTATAATGATTTTAGCTACGATGGCAGGTTTATCTACATCATTATTTTTATTAGTATTATTAGATGGTGGTCTTGTAGGAATGCCATCACCAGGATCATTATTAATGATTGCTATGATGACACCTAAAGATTCTATTTTTGCTAATTTTATTGCAATTTTAGCTGGATTTATAGTGGCATTTTGTGTAGGTACATTAATTTTAAAAATATTTGGATCTCCAGATGAAAAAGAATCAGCAGCTACATTATCTATGGTAGATAATATAAGTGCGGGAAATGTTACAGCAGAGAATAAAACTAATACAGAAAGTAATGAAGGTAATAATGAAATTAAATTAATTGTAGTAGCTTGTGATTCAGGTATGGGATCATCAGCAATGGGAGCAACAGTTTTAAAAAATAGGTTGAAAAAGGATGGAATTACTGTAGAACATGCAGCTTCTGGCAATATAAATAAAGAGGCTGATATGGTAGTAACATTAGAGGGAATTTTAGAAAGAGCAAAAATTAGTTTAAATAGTAAAAAAGCCATATTTATATCAGTAGATAATTTTTTAAAACAATCACAATATGATAATGTAATAGAAATTATAAGAAAAAGAAACAAATTATAAGAGGTAAATTATGTCAGAAGTATTAAATTTAAATAATATTAAATTAAATATGGTATTTGATAATAAGATTGAAGCAATTAAGTATGCAGGAAATATATTAGTAGAAAATGGATATGTAAAAGAAGATTATATACAATCTATGTTAGAAAGAGATAAAGATTTATCAGTATATATTGGTAATAACATAGCTATACCACATGGAATGCCAGATTCAGAATCATATATAATAAAATCAGGAATTTCAATAATTCAGGTTCCTGATGGAGTGGATTTTGATGGAGAATTAGCATATGTTATTATTGGTATTGCAGGAAAGAATAATACACATATGGAAATTTTAGAAAAAATTGCTTTAGTTTGTATGGAAGAAGAAAATATTGAAATAATTCGTAGAGCAAAAAATAAAGAAGATATATTAAATATTTTTAATAATTTCTAATAAATTTTAATAATTTCAATAATTGTAATTAAAATAAAAATACTTATTATATTATGAATAATAAGTGTTATATAATATAAAGAGATTATATATGTATTATTCTAAATATAATGGAGTGATTTTATGAAATTAATGAAAGCTGAACGTCAAAATATAATTTTAGATATTTTGAATAAAGAAAAAAAAATTATAGCAAAAGACATTAGTACTAAATTAAATGTATCAGAAGATACAATTAGAAGAGATTTAAATGAACTTGATGAGAAAGGTCTTTTGAAAAGAGTTCATAGTGGTGCAATAAAACGAGGTCCTAAAGCTGTTGATTTTAGTATAAGAGAAGATGTAAATATTGAAGAAAAAATTAGATTAGCAAAAAAAGCAGTGAAATATATAAAACCAGATTCAGTTATATTAATAGATGGGGGTACTACTAATTATCAATTAATAAAACAAATTCCAAAAGATTTTAGTTGTATAATTATTACAAATAGTATTCCAATAATAAGTTTATTAAAATATTATCCAAATATAAAAGTTTTATCATTAGGCGGTTTTTTGCATAAACAATCATTAGTAAATATAGGTTATGAAACTATAAAACAATTAGAATCTATACATGCAGATGTGTATTTTATGGGAATATCGCATATAGATAGTGAAATTGGTATAACTATAGTAACATTAGAAGAATGTCAAACTAAACAGAAAATGATTGAAGTATCTTCAGAGGTAATATCAATGGTTACAAAAGATAAATTAGAGACGGTATCTAATTTTGTTGTTGGAAAAACAGGTATTATTACTAATTTAGTTTTAGATGATTAATTTTTAATTACAATTATTGCGAATATAACGCAATGGAGATGTTTTTATGAATAATGTATTAATTGTTGGTGCTGGTAGATTAGGAAAAGGTTTTATGGGAGAAATCTTTGATAATGCCGGTTGGAATTTAAGTTTTTTAGATAATGATGATACAGTAATAAAAGAGTTAAATAATAATGGATATTATAAAGTAACTGTTCATAGAGAAGATAGAATAGATAATAGAATTATATCTAAATATAAAGCGTATAGTTATGATAAAGATTATTCTTGTGAAATGGCTATAATTAATGCAAATGTAATAGCAATGACTATTTATCCTGAGGATTTTCCAGAAGCAATAGCTTATATGGGAGCTGCTTTTAGAAAAAGAGTAGAAGAAAATTATGCGCAAAATTTGGATGTTATATGTTTGACAAATAAAAATTATTTGATACCATCATTTGAAAAATTATTTCTAAATGAATTAAGTACAGAAAAAGAAAGAAAATGGTTTAGAGAGCATGTAGCATTAAGAGATACTATTGTTAGACGAGCAACAGATTCAGAATCTAATTCGTCTATAAATGTAAGATCGACAGCAGTTTTATCATTATTAGTACAGTCTCCATTGTTAAATGATTTATCATCGGTTGAATGGATAGAGCCTTGTGATAATGTAGAGTTAATGAAAGATTTGAAGGTTTTTACAGTTAATGGTCCACATGTAACAGCTGCTTTTGCAGATTATTTAAAAGGATATACAACATTAAATGAAACAGTTAGAGATCAAGAGTGTGTAGATTTAATAAATCAGGTTCATGATGAAATTTATGAGGGAATATTAAGAGAATATAGAGTTAATAAAGCTGATTTAGATAAATTATCAATATTTCCTGCAGCTAAAGGCGAATTAGAAGATCATATTTTACGTATTGCATGGGATCCTATTAGAAAATTATCAAGAAACGATAGATTAACAGGTATAGCATGTATTTGTTTAAAAAATGATTTTTATCCAAAAGGAATTATAAAATCAATAGCGAATGGATTTGCTTATGATAATGAACAAGATCCTGCTGCAATGGAAATACAAAATTGTATTAAAAATGAGGGTATAAAAACGGCTATTGTAAAATATTGTGGATTAAAAGAAAATTCTATCTTAGTAGAAGCAATAGAAAATGACTATAATAAAATTAAGTAAAATAAGGGCAGGAAATCCTGCCCTTATTTTTTGAAGGAGATAAAAGTATGACGATAAAAGGTATTATTTTCGATATGGATGGATTAATGTTTAATACAGAGTTATTAGGGTATGAAAAAATGATTGAAGTAACAAAAGATTTTAATTATGAAATGCCTACTTATATATTAGATAAAACTATTGGGGTAAATAAAAAAACAGCAATAAATATTTTTAAAAAATATTTGGGAAAAAATTTTCCAGCAGAAGAAATTTTAATAAAAAAAAGATTAATAGTAAATGATTATTTAGAGAAAAATGGTGTACCAGTTAAATTGGGTTTAATAGAATTGTTGAATTATTTAGATGAAGAAAAAATAAAAAAAGTAGTAGCAACATCATCATATAGGAAGGTAGCAGAAAATGTATTAATAAGAGCAAATGTATATAATAGATTTGATGATATTATTTGTGGAGATGAGATAAAAGAATCTAAACCATCACCGGATATTTTCTTGAAAGCTTTAGAGAAATTAAATTTACCAGCTGATGAAGTAATAGTATTAGAAGATTCAAGAATGGGTATATTAGCAGCACATAGAGCAAAAATAAAATCTATAATGATACCTGATATATTACCAGCAGATGAAGAAACTAAAAAGTTATATTTTAAAGAATGTAAATCATTGTTAGATGTTATACATTTATTAAAAACTTTTAATTAATATAGTCAAAATCGTGATTTTTGTAGTTTAAATGATGAATAATGGTTGTAAATACTAGATTTTTTCCTTTGAATAAGTATAATTTATGTTTAAATAAATTTGTATTTTAGAGAAGGTGAAGATTATCTTGATGGCACAAAAAACATATAATACTATGGCTGTTTTAAGTTTAATTTTATTGAGTTTTATTTTAGGAACGAGTGAATTTATAATTGTGGGTATTTTACCTGATATAGCGAAAGACATAAATTGTTCGTTGACTATGGCGGGTAATTTAATTTCAGTTTTTGCTTTTGCTTATGCAATAGGCACTCCGTTTATCACAGCAGCAGTTAGTGCTTATAACAGATATTATGTATTATTGATATTAGCAATATGTTTTATTTTAGGAAATTTTTTATGTGCTTTAGCGAGTAATTATTATATTTTAGTATTAGCCAGAATTATAACTGCGATAATTTCAGGAACAATATTATCTATTTCGATGACATTTGCTTCTGAAATAGCGACTGTTCAATATCAACCAAAAGTCATCAGTTGGATTTTTGCAGGTTTTAGTATAGCCTCTGTTTTTGGTGTGCCTATAGGTACGATTATTTGTCAAATATTTAGTTGGCAAATGACTTTTATATTATTATCTGTAGTTAGTATATGTATTTTATTGATGTTATGGCATTATTTACCAAATGTTGGCAGTGGACAAAAAACAAATTTATGTAATCAATTTATTTTATTGAAAAGTATGCGTATAAATTATGGTATGCTTATTGTAATCTGTGGTGCTGCTGGAAGTTATGTATTTTATACATATCTGACACCTATTTTACAACAATATATACAAATTCCTATTTCTATGACAAGTTTAGTATTGAGTTTATTTGGTATTAGTACGATTATCAGTAATTTACTTTCAGGAAGAATAGCTAGTTTAGGTGGTATGAAGAAAATGCCAATGGTATATTTCTTACAAGCTCTATGTTTGCTTGCACTTATTTTTACTAGTTATCATTTAGTTTTAGGTTTGATAAATATTTTACTCATGGGTGTGATAATGTATTTACAAAATTCACCAGCGCAATTGCATTTTTTGAAGACAGCCACAAGAGAAAAACCAGAAGCTATAACTTTAGCTTCTGCATTAAATCCTGTATCGTTTAATACAGGTATAGCGCTAGGCTCGGCTTGTGGTGGAATAATCATAAATTTTGCACCTATGCCTTTTGTTGGTCTAGGTGGTGCGATTTTTGCCATTATCGCTATGATTATCAATCTTAGATTGTTAAAAAATATGACTAAATTTAATAAAAGAGGATAAAATAAACCCCAAAAGTTTATTTAAATTAACTTTTGGGGTTTTGATTTTTAATTAATAATTAACGTAGAAAATTAGAATAAACCAGTAATTTTTCCGTTAATATCGATATCCATATTTTCAGCAGCAGGTTTTTTAGGAAGACCAGGCATTGTTAAGATATTACCTGTTAAGGCTACGATAAAGCCTGCGCCTGCACTGATGCGAAGTTCGCGAACAGTGATTTTAAATCCTGTTGGTGCACCTAATTTGAATTGGTCATCACTTAAGGAATATTGAGTTTTTGCCATGCAGATTGGCATTTTATCAAGACCTTCAGCTTCAAATTCAGCGATAGTTTTTTCTACAGCAGGTGTGTAGTTTACGCCATCAGCACCATAGATTTTTGTAGCGATTGCATTGATTTTATCTTTGATAGAATCATTTACGTCATACATGTATTGGAAGTTAGATGGTTTTTCAGTTGCTTCAATAACTTTTTGAGCAAGGTCGATAGCACCTTCGCCACCTTTTGCCCAAGCTTCGGAAATGCTTACAGAAGCACCCATAGATTCGCAAAGAGCTTTTAATTCTTGAAGTTCGTTTTCTGTATCAGTAGGGAATGCATTTATAGCTACAACGATTGGTAAACCAAATTTTTGAATGTTTTCAATATGTTTAGCAAGGTTAGTCATACCTTTTTTGAGTGCTTCGATATTTTCAGTAGCAAGCTCAGTTTTTGCAAGTCCGCCATGCATTTTTAAAGCGCGAATAGTAGCAACGATTACTACTGCATCAGGTTTAAATCCAGTGAAACGACATTTGATATCAAGGAATTTTTCAGCACCAAGGTCAGCACCAAAACCTGCTTCAGTAACAGTATAATCAGCCATTTTTAAAGCGTATTTAGTAGCCATTACACTATTGCAACCATGAGCGATATTGGCAAAAGGGCCACCATGGATAAGAGCAGGAGTACCTTCAAGAGTTTGTACAAGGTTTGGTTTAATTGCATCTTTGAATAATAATGTCAAAGCACCTGTTACATTTAATTCTTCAGCGCGAACAGGACGACCGCTTCTAGTGTAACCGATGATGATATTGCCGAGACGTTTTTTCATATCTTCAAGGTCAGAAGTCAAGCATAAAATAGCCATCATTTCAGATGCAACAGTGATATCAAAACCAGTTTCGCGTGGTACGCCATGAGCTTTACCACCTAAACCACAGATGATATTGCGAAGAGCACGGTCATTTAAATCGACAACGCGTTTCCAAGTGATGCGACGAACATCTAAATCAAGAGCATTGCCCTGTTGGATATGGTTATCGATAACAGCAGCAAGTAAATTGTGAGCAGATGTTATAGCATGGAAATCGCCAGTGAAATGAAGATTGATATCTTCCATTGGCACTACTTGAGCATAACCACCGCCAGCGGCACCGCCTTTCATACCAAAGCATGGACCTAAGGAAGGTTCACGAAGAGCGATTGCAGTTTTTTTGCCGAGTTTATGAAGAGCATCGCCAAGACCAATGCTAGTAGTTGTTTTACCTTCACCAGCAGGAGTTGGATTAATTGCTGTTACAAGAATAAGTTTACCGTTTTCTTTTTGTTGGAGAGTTGTATTCCAATAGTTTAAAGAAATTTTAGCTTTATATTTTCCGTATAATTCAAGTTCATCTTCTGGAATTTCAAGATGTTGAGCAATTTTACCAATAGGTTCCATAATAGCTTCTTGAGCAATTTGCACGTCTGTTTTCATGTGGTTTAGTACCTCCAATAATTAAACTAATTTGATAGTATTATATATTTTGGAAAAAGGCAATATAAATTTTGCCAAACATATGCTTAGGCATAAAAAAACGCCTGAGCATATATTATTATGCCCAGACGGTCGACTTTTTGATAATAGTACGGTTCATGTGGTTAATTCCACTAAAATCCGTCAGTTCCATACTATTTATGAAATTATGCTTTTATTATAACAAAGGCAAATTTATTTAGCAAGTTGTAATTTTGCAGCATTGATAGTATTTTGCATGAGCATAGCTATAGTGAGAAGACCTACGCCACCAGGTACAGGTGTGATAGCACCAGCTACTTCTACAGCGTTATCAAAATCTACATCACCAACTAATTTTTTAGGTGCAATGCGGTTGATACCAACATCAATTACAGTAGCACCAGGTTTTATCATATCAGCAGTGATAAAATGAGGTCTGCCTACAGCTGCCACTAAAATATCAGCAGAACGACAAATTTCTTTGAGATTGTGAGTATGTGAATGACAGATAGTAACTGTAGCGTTTTGAGAGAGTAATAATTGTCCCATAGGTTTACCTACAATATTGCTACGACCAACGATAACAGCATGTGCGCCATCCATGTTAATTTTAGCAGATTGAAGCATTTTTAAACAACCATATGGAGTACAAGGTATCATACCATCGTTTTGTCCAATCATCAATTTACCAACATTAACAGGGTGGAAACCATCAACATCTTTTAATGGGCAAATAGCATTTAAAATATCAGCTTCTTCTTTAGCAATAGCTTCTGGAAGTGGTAATTGAACTAAAATGCCGTGAATTTCTTGACGATAATTTAGTTCATCGATTTTAGCGATGAGTTGTTCTTTTGTTGTATCAGCAGGCATGCTTATAACTTCAGAATAGATACCAACTTCTTCGCAAGTGCGATGTTTATTATTTACATAAACTTTAGAAGCTGGATTTTCTCCAACGATAATTACAGCAAGACCAGGAGTGATATTATATTGTTCTTTTAAAGCTAAAACTTGTTTTTTTGCTTCTTCTTTAAATTCACTAGCAAATATTTTTCCGGATAAAATTTGTGCACTCAAAAATAACACCTTCTTTATTAACTTAAAATATCGATTAATGTAAATACAAAAATGACAATAGAAACAATGCCATTGCGCATGAAATAAACTTGAGTTAAACGACTGAAATCATATGGAGTGATGAGGCTATGTTGATAAATTAATGTCAAGATAGCTATTAATACACCAATATAATAAATAAAGGATAAATCAAAATAGATTCCAGCACCGATAAAACATAAAATAGAAATAAAATGGAAAAAAGCTGCTATTTTATGAGCATTAGCTACACCAAATTGTGTTGCCATAGAATGAAGTTTGTGGTCTAAATCAAATTGGCGGTCTTGGCTACCGTAAATTACATCAAAACTACCAATCCATAAACAAACGCCACCACTTAATAAAATAATACCAAATGGCAGTTCACCTGTAACAGCGATATATCCACCAGCAGGTGCCATGGCTAAAGCTACACCTAAAAAATAATGACAAAGAAAAGTAAATCTTTTCGTATACGGATAAAATAATAAGAAAAATAAACAAATTGGTGTTAATTTTAGACAAATAGGAGCTAGTTGACTAGCAGAATATAAAAATATACAAAGACTGACGATGATGAGGATTATTACTTCAATAGGTTTAATTGCTCCAGTAACTAATGGACGTTTGGACATGCGATTTTGTTGTTTATCAAATTTCAAATCGACAAGGTTGTCCATGGCTAAAGCAGAGCTTCTAGCCCCTATCATTGCAAGTGTTACCCATAAAAAATCATGAAAAGTAGGGATACCCTTTGCCGCAAGGAATAATCCCATATAAGCAAAGGGTAGGGCAAATACAGAATGATGAAGAGCTATATTATTGATATGAGCAGATAATTTACTCAAGACCGAGTTCCTGCCATTTTGCATCTACAAGTTTTTTAATATCGTCAGACATGTTAATTTCATCAGGCCATTCACGAGTATGTCCTTCTTCTGGCCATGTTTTTGTAGCATCAATACCTATTTTTGTACCCCATTTTGCCATTGGTGAGGAGTGGTCTAAGGCGTCAAGCGGACCCTCAACCATTACAATATCATGTTTAGCATCAATATTGTTGAAAACACGCCACCAAACTTCTTTTTCTTTTTGAACGTCAACGTGTTCATCAACGACAATAATCATTTTTGTGAACATCATTTGTCCCATACCCCAAATAGCATGCATTACTTTTTTAGCTTGTTGTGGATATGTTTTTTTGATGGATACCATTACGCAATCATGGAATACACCTTCAAGAGGGAAATTGATATCGCGAATTTCAGGTAAAGTCTGTTGTAATAATGGTAAGAAAATACGTTCTGTAGCTTTGGCTAAGAAGCAATCTTCCATTGGCGGTTTACCAACGATAGTAGCAGAATAAATAGGATTTTTGCGATGTGTTATACAAGTGATATGGAATACTGGATAATCATCAGCTAATGAATAATAACCTGTATGGTCACCGAAAGGACCTTCACGGCGAGTTTCACCGATATTTACATATCCTTCAAGTACGATTTCACTGCAAGCTGGTACTTCAACATCAACAGTTTTACATTTTACCATTTCTACAGATTTTTTACGTAAAAAGCCTGCAAATACCATTTCATCAATATCACGAGGAAGTGGAGCAGTAGCAGCATATGTGATTACTGGATCTGTACCGATAGCGACAGCAACTTCAATTTTATCTTTGCCCATTTCTTGATAAGCGCGATAGTTGCTAGCACCATCTTTATGAAGATGCCAGTGCATACCAGTTGTTTGACCATCATATTTTTGTAAACGATACATACCAACATTGCGTTTACCTGTTTTTGGATTGCGAGTGAATACAAGTGGTAAAGTGATGAATGGACCACCATCTTGAGGCCAACATTTCAAAATAGGGAATTTATCTAAAGTAGGATTATCTGTGATAACTACTTCTTGGCAAGGTGCTTTTTTTACATATTTAGGGAAATTAATAGCACGTTTTGCAGTTGGAATGATATGGATTAAATCCATTTTATTTTGAAGGGAAATATAAGGTAATCTTAAGATTTCACGAAGTTCATTAGGAATTTCTTCAATATCATTTACACCAAAAGCAAGTGCCAAGCGTTCCATGCTACCGAAAGCATTCATAAGTACAGGCATATCGTAGCCTTTTACATTTTCAAATAATAAAGCTACATTTTTTTTGCCTTCCATTTTGGAAACGCGGTCAGTGATTTCAGTGATTTCTAAATTACAATCAACAGGAGTTTTGATGCGTTTGAGCATACCACGAGACTCCAAAGCGTTGATGAATTCTCTTAAATCATAAAAAGCCAAAAAAATCGCTCCTTTATATTTATATTGCGTAAGTGATTAACATTATTTTTTCATAGCAAAACGAACTATGACATAACTTATTTCATAAAGTAAAATCATAGGTATAGCAATCATAGATTGGGAAAAAACATCTGGTGTTGGGGAAATAATAGCACCAACGACAAAAGTTAAAAAGATTACAATGCGTTGTTGTTTTGCTAAGAATTTTGAAGAAATAATACCTACTTTGGCTAATAATATAATGGCTAAAGGCATTTCAAAGATAAAGCCGAATGGCAATAAAAAGGCAATGACAAAGTCAAAATATTGTTTTAGCGAAAACATAGGTTGAAGTTCTTCAGTGCTAAAGCCCATTAAGAATTTTATCCCAGCTGGCATGACAAAGAAAAAGGAAAAGGCTAAACCAGCTAAAAATAAAATTAGCGAAATAGGCACGATAACGGAGATTAAATATCTTTCCATACCGATCAAGGCAGGTAAAACAAATCGCCATATTTGATATAAAACTATAGGTAGAGCAAGTAAAAATCCGACAAATACAGCAACTTTAATATAAGTAAAAAATGCCTCTGCTGGTTGCATATAATAAAGCTTTCCAGCAGGGCCTGTTAAGATGTGCATTATGTCTTCAATAAAATAATAGGCAACACAGCTACCAATACCTATAGCAATTAGTGAACGAATAAGGCGTTTTCTAAGCTCAGTAAGGTGAGCAATAATGGACATACTGCCATTATTTGTAGTTGTCTGCTCGTTAACTTCAGTTGTTGGTAGATTTTCTGAAGTTGAAGCAGTAACAGTATTAGCAGAAGTATGTTCGTTCATATCTTGAGACATAAATTGCTACCTCACTTTTTATCTTTTTTTTCGTCTTCATTTTTAGCATCAATAGTTTTTGTATTATCTTCTGTAGAAGCAGAACGGAATTCGCGAAGACTTTTGCCTACAGCTTTACCGATTTCTGGCAATTTACCAGGACCAAATACAACTAAAGCGATAACCAAGATTAATACAAGTTCAGGAATACCAATACTATACATTTAAATCACCTTTACTTTTATTTTTATTTTTAATACTAAATAAAGAATATAATCTAAAAAGTAGTTGTCAACTATTATAGATTATTTAGTAGTTTTTTCAGGTTCAACTGGAGTTTTAGGTGCTGTTGTTTCTGTTTTTGCAGTAGTAGTATTTTTTTCTGTAGCAGTTTCTTGCATGAAGACAGGAGCTACAGCTGGTTGTTCTGGATTAGCTGGATTAGGTGGTGTAGGAGTTATAGAAGCGTTATTAGTAGTATTATTAACGGAATTTGATAATTCAGAAGTGGCTTTTTTAAATTCTTGTAAGCCCTTACCTACAGCACGACCAATTTCAGGCAATTTGCCAGGACCAAATACTACAAGACCAATGATTAAAATAAGGATAAGTTCAGGAAAACCAATACCAAACATTTAAGTCACCTCAGTAAAAATTTTATTTTAATAATCACGGCTACCAATAAAATTAGCTATTTCAATGAAAGATGTTCTAACTGGCTGTGGTAAGCTATCAGGTAGAATATTTTTAGCGCGATTTAAAAATTCTGTAACAGTTTGTCTTGCAAAATCAATACTGTTGGAATTTTTTACGATATTAATAGCACGATTTAATTCTTCTAAGCTCATTTGACGATTTTCGATGATATTTTTTAACTCTTCGCTATTTTTGCCATGCTTATAGGCATGAATTACAGGAAGAGTGATTACACCTTGCAAAATATCGTTTCCAGCAGGTTTGCCGATTTTTTTAGAGTCAGAGGTTAAATCTAAAATATCATCAACTATTTGGAATGCCATGCCGATACAATAACCGTATTCACGGAGAGCATCAACTTCTTTTGCTGATAATTTAGCAACAATTGCACCGATTTCACAGCTAGTAGCAATAAAATTAGCTGTTTTTTTGGCAATGCGTTCATAATAAATATCAATAGAGTCTGGAATTGTATAACCAAAATGGTTTTGTAAGATTTCGCCTTCGCTTAAATCACAGACAATAGTTGCTAAGCGTTCAGAAATTCGCGTGCCATAATCATTTTTAGCAATGGCTGCAAATGCTTTAGCAAATAAATAGTCGCCAGTAAGTACGGCTATATTATTTCCCCATTTTGCATTGGCAGTAGCAGAACCACGGCGAGTAGCTGCATTATCTAAAACATCATCATGAACAAGAGAAGCTGTATGAATCATTTCTAGTGCCATAGCAAGAGGCATTACATAATCTTTATCTAAATTAGGATTACTCTTTGTCGCCAGAAGATATAAGGCGGGTCGAATACGTTTTCCGCCAGAGCTTATAAGATGATTTCCGATATCAGTTATAAGGTCAACAGGAGATGTAACCGTCTCATGTAATAAATTTTCTAGCGATGATAAATCTTTCTTAATAATGAAGAACATTTTGTTTTTTGTTAACAAATTATATCACCTGCATATTTCGAATTACTAACTTAATTAAGTTTACTACAAAATAGACATGTTAGTAAATAATAAATTATTATTATATGGCTTTCTTTAATGATAAATAAAAAGTAACAGACTAGGTTATGTATTATTATAGGTAAGTATTTGTATACATAGATGAAATGTAGGAAATAAACCCAGAGTTTATTCTTTTGTGCTATAATAAATACTAACAACTATTATGTTAATAGAGGTGCTAGCTATGAGAAAATTAATCTTATTAGGAACAGGCAATGCTATGGTTACAAAATGTTTTAATACATGTTTTGCCTTAAATATAGATGATGAATATTTTTTAGTTGATGCTGGTGGCGGAAATGGAATTTTAGCTCAATTAGAAAAAGCGCAAATAGATATGACAAAAATCCATCACTTATTTATTACACATGCGCATACAGACCATGTTCTCGGTGTAATTTGGGTAGTGCGTAAGATAGCTACGTTAATGAACCAAGGAAAATATGAAGGCAAATTACATATCTATTGTCATGATAAAGTAAAAATGGTAGTAGAAACTATTGCAAATTTGACTTTGAAAAAGAAAGATTTAGCACAAATTGGTAAAAATATTATTTTTGATGTAGTTGAAGATGGCGACCAAAGAGAAATCTTAAATATGCAAGTCATTTTCTTTGATATTTTATCTACAAAAGAAAAACAATTTGGTTTTAGTGCTGAATTTGCAGATGGTATGAATTTATGTTGTTTAGGTGATGAACCATATAATGAAGTCTGTGAAATTTATGCTCAAAATGCTGATTATTTATTATCTGAAGCATTTTGCTTATATGGGGATAGAGATATTTTCAAACCATATGAAAAGCACCATAGTACAGTAAAAGAAGCTTGTGAGTTAGCGGAACAATTACAAGTTAAAAATTTGATTTTATATCATACAGAAGATAAACATATAGATAAACGCAAAGAATTATACACTGATGAAGGTAAACAATATTATTATGGAAATTTATATGTACCTGATGATTTAGATGTAATAAATTTGAAATAATAAAGAATAAATATTGATTTATTCATAGTAAAGTGCTATGATGTTCTTGTAACTAAATAAAGCAGTCTTTGGGGCAGGGTGCAATTCCCTACCGGCGGTAAAGCCCGCGAGCAATTATTTGCATGATTTGGTGAAATTCCAAAGCCGACAGTATAGTCTGGATGAGAAAAGATGGAAAGTTATAAATTAGTTTATAAAAGTGAATTAGTATAGATAATTAATTTATAATATAAAGCTGATTAGGCTGTTATTTGCAATGCATTTAACAGCCTTTTTTGTTTAATTCTTTAAAAATTATAACCAAAGAATGAACAGAAAGAATGGTGATTTTTTGAGTTACGATGAAAAATATATGCGACTTGCCATGCAGTTAGCAGGAAATGCAATCGGTAGAACTTCTCCTAATCCCTTAGTCGGTGCTGTGATTGTCAAAGATAATCGAGTTGTGGGTTGTGGCTGGCATAGAAAAGCAGGTACACCACATGCTGAAGTTCATGCATTAAATCAAGCAGGAGAATTAGCTCAAGGTGCTGATGTATATGTAACATTAGAACCATGTGCTCATTATGGCAAAACACCACCATGTGCTAAAGCTTTAGTAGAAGCAAAGGTAAAAAATGTATATGGCGGTTTATTGGACGTAAATCCTAAAGTTGCAGGTAAAGGCTTTAAGATTTTAGAAGATGCAGATATTCATGTGGAATATGGATTTTTGCAAGATGAATTGCGTAAACAAAATGAAGTATTCTTTAAATGGATTGAGCATAAAAAACCATTTGTAGTCTTAAAAGTTGCTATGACTTTAGATGGAAAAATTGCTACAGCAACAGGTCAATCAAAATGGATAACAAATGAAACATCAAGAGCATATGGTTATAAATTACGTGATATTTATGATGGTATCATGGTAGGAATTAATACTGTGATAGAAGATAATCCTATGCTCACTGCTAGAGTAGATGGCGGGAAAAATCCAATTAGAATTGTTGTAGATAGCAGTTTAAAAATTGATATAAATGCTAATGTAGTACAAGATAAATCAGCAAAAACCATTATTGCTACTACAGATAAAGCGGATAAAGATAAAATTTTAAAACTACAAGCTCAAGATGTTGATGTCATTGTAGTGGATAAAGATGAAAATGATAAAGTAGATATAGAAAAATTACTAGATATTTTAGGACAACAAAATATTTGTAGCATTTTAGTTGAAGGCGGTGCTACTTTAAGCGGAAGTTTTGTTGCAAGAAAATTAGTAGA
The DNA here is from genome assembly GCF_986095205.1 of Megamonas sp. Classification (NCBI taxonomy): domain Bacteria; kingdom Bacillati; phylum Bacillota; class Negativicutes; order Selenomonadales; family Selenomonadaceae; genus Megamonas; species Megamonas sp. Next base: position 42,919 of record NZ_CFQVBI010000056.1, read on the forward strand.
TAAAGTATATTTCTTTATTGCTCCAAAAATTGTTGGCGGTAAAGAAGCGAAAACTCCTGTAGCAGGAACAGGTATTTTAAATTTACAAGAAGCTCTAGCGCTAAAAGATATCCAAATTGAAAAATTAGAAGAAGATATTTTAATCATAGGTAGAGTAGATAAAGATAAGGTGTGATACAGTGTTTACAGGTATCGTAGAAGAAATCGGTGTTGTAAAGGCTATAGCAAAAGGCACTCATTCTATAAAATTATCTATTAAAGCTAAGAAAGTTTTAGCAAATACACAATTAGGTGATAGTATTGCTGTAAATGGTGTATGTTTAACAGTTACTTTTTTAGCAAGTGATTATTTTATAGCAGATGTTATGCCAGAGTCCATGCGCAAGACGAATATGGGTTTATTAAAAATTGGCGATAAAGTCAATTTAGAAAGAGCTTTGACTTTATCAAGTAGATTGGGCGGTCATATTGTAAGTGGCCATATTGATGGCACTGCTAAAATTATTGAAATGAAAAAAGATGATAATGCTACACGTGTTACTTTAACAGCTAATGATAGAATTTTAAAATATATCATTTCTGAAGGTTCTGTTGCTTTAGACGGAGTAAGTCTTACTGTAGCACATTTGGGTGAAGATAATTTCACAGTATCGTTAATACCACATACATCTGAAGTTACAACACTACTTAGTAAATCAGTAGGTTCGATAATTAATGTAGAAAATGATGTCGTGGGTAAATATGTAGAAAGATTATTGAGTTTTAAACAAGATAAACCAAAATCATCATCATTGAGTTTAGATTTTTTACGTGAAAATGGTTTTTAAGAAATGAGGTATAGACATATGGAATTTAAATACAATACAGTTGAAGAAGCTATTGAAGCATTTAAACAAGGTAAAATGGTATTAGTAACAGATGATGAAGACCGTGAAAATGAAGGCGATTTAATCGTAGCTGCTGAAAAAGTAACTCCAGAAATCATCAATTTTATGGCTACTCATGCTAAAGGTTTAATCTGCGTGCCAATGTCTGGCGAACTCATTGATAAAGCTGGTTTAAATCAGATGGTTAGCCACAATACAGATAATCATGAAACAGCTTTCACTGTATCTGTTGATGCTGTAGATACAACTACAGGTATTTCTGCTTTTGAAAGAGCTAGAACAGTTGAAGTTTTAATTGATGATAATGTAAAACCAGAAGATTTACGTCGTCCAGGTCATATGTTCCCTCTTCGTGCTAAAGAAGGTGGCGTACTTTGCCGTATTGGTCATACAGAAGCTACTGTAGATTTAGCAAAATTAGCAGGTTTAAAACCAGCAGGTCTTTGCTGTGAAATCATGAAGGAAGACGGTCATATGGCTCGTACTCCAGATTTAATTGAATTTGCCAAAAAACATGATTTAGTATTTATAACTGTAGCTCAATTAGTAGAATATCGCAAAACTACAGAAAAAATGGTAGAAAAAGTAGCTGAAGCAGATTTTCCAAACAAATTTGGTCATTTTAGAGTAATGGCTTATGAAAGCAAATTAGATGGAAAATGTCACTTAGCTATTGTCAAAGGCGATGTAAGAAATAAAAAGAATGTATTAGTACGCGTTCATTCTGAATGTTTAACAGGTGATGTATTAGGTTCTATGCGTTGCGATTGTGGCGATCAACTTCATTTGGCAATGCAAAAAATTGAAGAAGCAGGTGAAGGTGTATTATTATATCTTCGTCAAGAAGGTCGTGGCATAGGTCTTGCAAATAAAATCAGAGCGTATGCACTTCAAGACCAAGGTAAAGACACAATTGAAGCAAATGTTTTATTAGGTTTTGCTCCAGATGAACGTGAATATGGCATTGGTGCTCAAATCTTAGAAGATTTAGGCTTATCTAGCATACGTTTATTGACTAATAATCCAGCTAAAAGAGCAGGTCTTGAAGGTTTTGGCTTAGAAATCGTAGAAAGAGTACCACTTCAAATCCCGGCGAATGAATATGATGCAGGTTATTTAAAAGTGAAAAAAGAAAAAATGGGACATTTATTAAAATAATAAATAGATACTAAATAATAATCTTTAATACAAATATTAAATGTAAAGAAAAGAGGTTTTTTTAATGGCTAATATATTAGAAGGATATTTAAATGGTAAAGATTTAAAAATTGGTATTGTAGTAGCTCGTTTCAATGAGTTCATTACAAGTAAATTATTATCTGGAGCAATCGATACACTTCGCCGTCATGAAACAAATGAAGATGATATTGATGTTGCTTGGGTACCAGGTGCATTTGAAATTCCTGTAGTAGCTAAAAAATTAGCACAAACAGGAAAATATGATGCTGTTATCTGTTTAGGTGCTGTAATTCGTGGGTCAACTACTCATTATGATTATGTATGCAATGAAGTATCTAAAGGTGTAGCTCAAGTGGGAATGAGCACAGGCGTACCTACTATTTTTGGTGTGGTAACTACTGAAAATATCGAACAAGCTGTAGAACGTGCTGGTACAAAAGCAGGTAATAAAGGTAGCGATGCAGCTATGGCAGCTATGGAAATGGCAAGCTTATTAAAGAAAATAAAATAATATTTTAGATAAATATAGATGAATACTAAAGAGGATATTTTTATAAAACATATAGAAATATCCTCTTTATTTAATTATTATTAGTTTACATGTTTACATGTAATTTTAGGGTTGGTGTTGAAATTTGTTTTGAAATATGGTATATTTAATAAAAAATCTCTCTAGAAGCCTTAAAATCTCCTGAGATTAGACATGATGAGTTTTATAATCTCTAAATAATAATTTATTATTTTAAAACGTAAGTTACTACGTTGAGTATTCAGTAAATACTTAAGTCAAAAAGAAAGGATTTATTGAAAAGGTGTAACCTTATAAAGTAATTTATAAGTTTTCAGTAATGGTGATAATTGTGATTGATGTATGGGATATGACTATACCAGAATTAACAGGTCAAGAAAATAGGAAATTATATATATATCTTCCGAATTCTTATAATGAAAAAACAGACGAATATTATCCTGTATTATATATGTTTGATGGACAAAATGTATTTTTTGATAGTGATGCCACTTATGGAAAATCATGGGGATTAAAAGAATATCTTGAATATACAAATACACAAATGATAGTAGTGGCTCCAGCTTGTAATCAAAATCCAGATAATGGTAGATTAAAAGAATATACACCGTATCCATTTAAAGATAAAACATTTGGGAATATCAAGAGTTTAGGGAAAATTACTATGGATTGGTTTGTCAATGAATTAAAGCCAACAATTGATAATACTTTCCGCACACTTTCTGATAGAAATAATACATTTATCGCAGGAAGCTCCATGGGAGGATTAATGAGTTTATATGCAATACTTGAATACAATCATATATTCTCTAGAGCGGCAGCTTTATCACCATCTATATGGACAGGTCCACAAAAATTAGCCAAAATGATAAAAAACGCTAATATTAATCCAGACACTGTAGTTTATATGGATTATGGTACAGAAGAACTTCCACGATACAAACATATGATACAAAAATTTGCGATGATATCGTCTATGTTAATGAAAAAAAATATCAGATTAAATTCTCGCATTGTGCCAAATGGTACTCATAGTGAAGCAAGTTGGGAAAAACAAATTCCTTTCTTTGTTAAAACTTTATTATATGAAAAATAAAAAATAATAAGAGGTGAATTTTAGCTACTATATGTAGTGATAGTTTATGGAAGTACAGTATTTTAAAAGATATAGCTATAATTTAAATAGAGATATGGAATTTAAAGTATATGGTCATGCCGGTAGACCAGTTTTATATATTCCTTGTCAAGATGGGCGCTTTTTTGATTTTGAGAATTTTAATATGACAGATACTTGGGCTCCATGGATAGAAAGTGGTCAAGTGATGGTTTTCTCCATAGAAACAATGGATAAAGAAACATGGTCAAATAAAAGTGCTGACCCAAGATGGAGAGCAGAACGTCATGAACAATGGATGAGATATATTACAGATGAAATGGTTCCTTTTATGCGAGATATGGTGAATTTGCGCAATGGTTGGACTGGTTATCCTGGAATAATGGTCTTTGGTTGTAGTTTAGGTGCTACACATGCAGCAAATTTATTTTATCGTCGACCAGATTTATTTGATAGATTATTGGCATTAAGTGGTATTTACACTGCAAGCTATGGATTTGATGGCTATATGGACGATATTGTTTATAATAATTCTCCTGTGGATTATTTAAAAAATATGCCATATGACCACCCATATATTCATTTATATAATCTAAAAAAATCTGTGATTTGCGTAGGTAAAGGAGCTTGGGAAATACCTTCTTCAACAGGTCAACTTGATGATATTTTGAGAGAAAAAAATATTAATACTTGGGTAGATTATTGGGGCTATGATTGTAGTCATGATTGGGATTGGTGGTATAAACAAGTAGCTTATTTTGTACCATATTTGCTAGATTAAGACGAAGAGAGATGAAAGAAAGGATAATATTATGAAGAATTTTATATTTATATCTCCTAATTTCCCAGAAAATTATTGGCATTTTTGTAGAGAATTAAAAAATAATGGTTTGAATGTATTAGGTATAGGCGATGCTCCTTATGATAATTTATGCCCAGAACTAAAAGATAGTTTGAATGAATATTATAAAGTTGGCAGTCTTGAAAATTATGATGAAGTTTGTAGAGCAGTAGATTTCTTTAGAAATAAATATGGTGAAATTGATTGGTTAGAGTCTAATAATGAATATTGGTTAGAACGTGATGCTAGATTGCGTACAGATTTTAATATTAAAACTGGCTTTCACAATGAAGATATGCCAAAGGTAAAATATAAGTCTAGAATGAAAGAATTTTATGCTAGAGCAGGCATTCCTACAGCACGTTATCATATTGTGGATAGTTGGGAAAATTGTATGGCGTTTATTCAAGAAGTTGGTTATCCTGTAATTGTAAAACCTAATAATGGTGTGGGTGCTAGCTTCACATATAAGCTCAATAATCAAGATGAAGTGGCATATTTCTTTGCAACAAAATTTTCGCACATAGAATATATTATGGAAGAATACATATATGCAGAGATAAATTCTTATGATGCGATTATCAATTCTCATGGGGAGCCAATTTTTGAGATTGGTAATGTAACACCAATGTCACTCATGGATGTAGTAAATAATGCAGATAATAGTATTTTTTATATTTTAAATAATTTAGCTGATGATACACGTGCTATGGGTAGAGCGACAGTAAAAAGTTTTGGCGTAAAAAGTCGTTTTGTGCATTTTGAATTTTTCCGTTTATTGAAAGACCATGAAGGTTTAGGTAGAAAAGGTGAGCTCATTGGGCTTGAAGTAAATATGAGACCAAGTGGCGGTATTAGCCCAGACATGATGAACTTTTCTCAAAGTACCGATGTATATAAAATATGGGCGGACATGATAGCATATGATAGTTCCTTAAGAGGAATTGGTCAAACTGCTTTTTGTGCATTTGCTGGTCGTCGTGATGGTAAAAACTTCGTGATGAGTGATGAAGATATAATGCATAAATACGGTGCTAACATGAAGATGTCAGGACGAGTAGCGGATGCTCTTTCTGGGGCAATGGGAAATCAAATGTATATAGCTAATTTCAATACAAAAGAAGAAATGGACGCTTTTTATAATGATGTGTTAGCTTGTAGATAAACTTTAAAACTAAATATAAAAGACAAAAAAGATGAGATATTTTAAATAGATATCTCATCTTTTTATTTTGGATTTTTAGGCTATGCAGTAAAATAATAAGGGGAATAATTTAGTTTTGAAGGTGATAAAAGTGTTTGTAGAAGAAAGACATGCTTTGATTATACAAGAATTAAAAGAAAATGGTCGCGTGAAAGTAAAAGAATTGAGTGCAAAATTTAAGGTCAGTGAGGATTTAATTCGCAAGGATTTAGCTTTATTAGCTCAGCAAGGCAAATTGAAAAAAACGTATGGCGGAGCTGTATTAGTAAAGGAAAATGTGCATCGTGAATTTGCTACACAAAGAAAATCCATTAATTTAGTAGCTAAGCAAAAGATAGCACAAAAAGCATTATCCTTGATAAAAGATGATTATGTTGTATTTTTAGATATATCTACGATAAATATTGAACTGGCTTATCTCATTGCTAAAAGTGATTTGAAAGCTATCATTGTAACGAATATGTTGGAGATAGTGAATATATTGGCAAAATCAAATATAAGAGTGATTTTTATCGGTGGAGAATTTGATTTTGGCAAAGATGGTTTTGTGGGTAGTTTAACAATAGAGATGTTGAAAAATTTCCGTTTTGATATATCTTTTATGGGTGTTGTCAGTGTGGATATTCACGATAATGCAGTAACTACTTATATGGCAAATGATGGTATTACAAAAAAAGAAGTGTTAAATATTAGCAGAAAAAGTTATATGATGGCAGAAAGTGAAAAATTAAAACAATCGGGAAGCTATAAATATGCTAATATCGAAGATTTTCAAGGAATAATTACTGATGAGAATTTGACGGAAACAGAAGAAAAAGAATTATTAAAATATAATATAGAAATTATCAACAGATAAAATAATAATAAATAATAAAAAATAATATAAATTTGTTGACAATAATAAGAAATTTTATATAATAAAATTAATGAATGGAATTTTCTGACAGTTGATTATAGTTGAGGAGAGTGTATTTATGACAAAAAATCGCATACAAATTTTAAAAGAAAAAATGTTGTCCCAACCTAGATATGTCAGTATAGAACAAGCATTAATTATTACAAAAACATATAAACAACATGAAAATGAACCCATAATTTTAAAACGAGCTTATGCATTAGCAAATGCTTTGCGAGAATTAGAAATCGGTATAGAAAATGAAGAATTGATAGTGGGAAATCGCACTAAAGGTGTGCGCTATGGCGTTGTTTTCCCTGAAAGCGGTATTTCTTGGGTGGATAGAGAGTATGAAACTATTCCAACACGAAAACAAGATAAATTTTTGGTAAGAGATGAAGATATAAAAATTTTTCGTGAACAGATAGTACCTTATTGGAAGGGCAAAAGTCTAGAAGATGTAATAAAACAAAATTTTGGACAAGAAATAAGTGCGATAAATAAAGTAGTAAAAATAAATCAAACAGACCATGCACAAGGACATATTTGTCCAAATGTAGAAAAGTGGTTACAAAAAGGCGTTAGTGGTCTACTAGAAGATGCTCAAAATCATTATGAAAATGCAGATGAAGATAAGAAAAATTTTTATCAAGCAATAATTATTGTGATGAAAGCTGTACAAGATTTTATGCTTCGTTATCATGATTTATTGATTGCTACTGCCAAAACTGATGAAAAAAATAGAACTAGCTTAATAAAAGTAGCAGATATTTGTAAAAATATCAGTCAAAGACCACCACAAACTTTTCATGAAGCTGTGCAGGCTACATGGTTTTTATTCGTGATTTTGCACATGGAAAGTAATGCATCTAGTTTTTCTCCAGGTAGATTGGATAAAATTTTATATCCATATTATATAAAAGATATAGAAAATAATATTTTAACTAAAGATGAAGCTTTAGAAATTATTGAATGTCTATGGTTAAAATTCAATGAAATTGTTTATTTACGCAATCAGCATAGTGCAAAATACTTTGCAGGTTTTCCTATTGGCTTTAATGTAGCTGTTGGCGGTGTAGATGAACAAGGTAATGATTTTAGCAATGATCTATCAGAATTATTTTTATCAGCACAAGAAGATTTAGGTTTGCCACAACCTAATTTATCGGTAAGACTTCATGAAAAAACTAATGATAAATTATTAAAACATGCTATTCGCGTAGTAGCAAAAGGCAGTGGAATGCCACAATTTTTCAATGATAAAGCTATCATTAAAGAAATGGAAAATTTAGGTGTAACCCATAAAGATGCCATGAACTATGCTATTGTTGGCTGTGTAGAACTCACAACACAGGGCAATAATCTTGGCTGGAGTGATGCGGCTATGTTCAATATGAACAAAGTTTTAGAGCTAACTTTAAATCATGGTAGATGTTTGTTGACGGATAAACAGATGGCACCTGATTTTGGCTCACTTAGTACTTATAAAACTTTTGCAGATTTAGAAATAGCTTTAGAGCAAACAATGAATTATTTTGTAGAAAAGATGATACCTTGTTGTGAAGCTGTGGAAAAAGGTCATATTGCAATATTGCCAACAGCATTTTTATCTAGTGTAATTGACGATTGCATGGAAAAAGGCATTGATGTAACAAAAGGTGGAGCAAAATATAATTTATCAGGAATACAATTTATTCAGGTGGCTAATTTAGCAGATAGTTTAGCTGTGATAAAACAATTAGTATTTGATGAGCAAAAAGTATCAGCAAAAGTTTTAGAAGAAGCTTTGAAAAATAATTTTGCTAATCAAGAAATTCTTCGTCAAAAATTATTAAATCATGTACCTAAATACGGCAATGATATTGCTTGGGTGGATGAATTAGGCGTTAAATGGGCTAGAAAATTCAGAGCAAAACTCAGAGAATTTACAAATTATCGAGGTGGAGCTTATCATATGGGCATGTATACAGTTAGTGCTCATGTGCCTATGGGGGAAAATTTGGGAGCTAGTGCAGATGGTCGTTTATCACAAACTCCATTAGCTGATGGTGGCATGTCTGCTGTATATGGTAGAGATTTAAATGGTCCAACAGCAGTACTGAAATCTGTTTCTCGTTTAGATAATAATTTGACGACAAATGGCGGATTATTGAATATGAAGTTTTTGCCAGAATTTTTCCAAACACAGACAGGTATAGATAAATTTGCTAGTTTTTTAAGAACTTTTGTCGATTTAGAAATACCGCATATTCAATTTAATGTAGTGCGTAGAGAAGATTTACTAAAAGCTCAAAAAAATCCAGAACAATATAGTTCACTCACTGTTAGAGTAGCAGGTTATACAGCGTATTTTACAGAGCTTGCAGGGGAGTTACAAAATGAAATCATCGCCAGAACAACATATGATAATGTCTGAAGATAAAGGCTTAGTTTTTGATATTAAGCGTTTTGCTGTGCATGATGGGGCAGGAATTCGTACAACTGTATTTTTGAAGGGCTGCCCCCTTCGTTGTAAATGGTGTCAAAATCCAGAAGGATTGGATTATAAACAGCAGATATTATATTTAGAAAATAAATGTATAAAGTGTAAGACTTGTGAGCATATTGCCCAAAATGATGCGATAAAATTTGTAGATGATAAGATGAATATAAATCGTCAGCAAGATAGTAATTGGTTACAGATAACAGAAGAATGTCCAACAAGAGCCTTGCAATTTGATAGTAAATACTATAATTTAACAGAAATTATGCAAGAAATAACGAAAGATGAAGCTTTTTTTAAATATGGTGGAGGCGTTACGCTTTCTGGAGGAGAGCCATTATTCCAACATGAATTTGCCTTAGCTATATTGAAAGCATGTAAGCAAAAGAATTTGCATACAGCGATAGAAACTTCATTATTTGTCAAACGAGAAGTTTTAGCCAAAATATTGCCATATGTTGATGAGTTTTATACTGATTTAAAGATTTTTGATAACGATTGGCATAAAAAATGCACGAATGTAGATAATCAAGTAATAAAAGATAATTTAAAGTTTTTATTGCAAACTGATAAAAAAGATTGTGTGATTGTAAGAACACCGCTTATTCCAACATTGACGGCTACAAAAGAAAATATTGAGCAAATCAGTAGATTTATTAGTGGTTGTTATGATAAAGTAAAGTATGAATTGTTAAATTACAATCCTTTGGCAAAAGCTAAATATAGTTATTTAGATAAAAAATATTATTTTACAGAAAATCCTAAATTGTATAGCAATGCACAATTGCAATTTTTTTATGATATTGCTAAACAAAATGGAATAAAAAATTTAATTATTGAATAGGAGCGATAATAATGAAAATTTTAGTTGACCATGCTGACATTAATGCCATTAAAAAAATGTATGAATATTATCCTGCAGATGGTGTTACTACAAATCCTTCAATTTTGAAAAAAGCAGGAAGAAATCCTTTTGATGTTTTAAGTGAAATCAGAGCTTTTATTGGCAGTGAAGCTGAACTTCATGCACAAGTTATCTCTAAAGATGCACAAGGTATGATCAAAGAAGCTTATAAAATGCGTGAAGTATTAGGTGAAAATACTTTTATCAAAATTCCTGTAATTCCAGAAGGATTAAAAGCAATCAAAGCTTTAGCTAAAGAAGGCGTAAATATCACAGGTACTGCAATTTACAATCAAATGCAAGGCTTTTTAGCAGGTAAAGCAGGGGCAAAATATGTAGCACCATATGTAAATCGTATTGATAATTTAGGTGCAAATGGTATTCAAGTAGCAAAAGATATTCATGATATGTTGAAAAATGCAGGTCTTGAAACTGAAATTTTAGCTGCAAGTTTTAAAAATTCCCAACAAGTATTGGAACTTGCTAAATATGGTGTAGGTGCAAGCACAATTGCTCCAGATGTAATTGAAAATCTCATCAAAGTTGATGCTGCAAGATGTGCAGTTGATGTATTTGTAAAAGATTTTGAAGCTCTTTGTGGCGAAAATAAAACTATGAATAATCTCTAATAAAAGAAGAAAAGATTTCTTGAATTTTCAAGAAATCTTTTTTGTTAGAAAGATATTTTTAGAATGACAAGTGCAAGTATGTATTTTTTTTTAGAAAAATGCTAGAATAATTTTATTATAAAGATAAAGAGGTGCTTTGATATGAAAATTGGAATTATTAGCGATACACATGGTTGTCATGAAAGATTTTCACTTGCTTTTGATAAATATTTTAAAGATGCAGATATGATTATTCATGCAGGAGATGTTTTATATCATGGACCAAGAAATCCTATGCTTTCCGATTATAATCCTGCCAAACTTGCAGAAAAATTAAATGCTTGTAGTATGCCTGTAGTTATCTGCCGTGGTAATTGTGATAGTGAAGTTGACACTTTAGTATTAAACATGCCAATTCAAGCACCATATACTTATGTAGTAGCAGAAGGTTTAAAAATAGTTACTACTCATGGTCATTATGTAGAAACAGATGAAGCAAAAGATAAAATGGCTAAAGCTTTAAAAGCAGATATTTTCATCTCTGGTCATGTGCATATCAATGTTTTAGAAAAAAGAGGAAATACAGTATTTTTAAATCCGGGTTCTCCATCACTTAGTAAACGTGAAGATAATAGAGCAACTGTAGCTGTATTAGAGGATAAAACTATTAAAATTATCGATATAGATACAGATGAAGTGATAATGACTTTGACATTATGATAAGAATTGCTATAATAAGTGAGGATACAAATGAAATCAGTTGTATCCTCTATTATTTTGTATAGGTAATTAGTATTTTTAGAAGAAAAGAAGAAATGGTAGGTAATTATGTTCAATATTAGAGAGCATCGAACACTGCGTCGGTTGGATTTACCTTTGACTTTAGCAGTCATTGGAATTTTAATAATAGGTCTTATTACAATAGCTAGTGCAACTCATGTAAATACACCTAGTGACGATAGATATTGGTATTTACAAAGGCAAGGTATGTTTGCAGTTGGTGGATTGATTTGGGCTTTTATGATAACGAATTTTTTTGATTATCGAGCTTTGAAAAATTGGGGTAGTAAGATATATATATTCAATTTAATCATGTTACTTGCTGTTATGTTTTTTGGACATGCAGCATTAGGAGCACAGCGTTGGATACAGATAGGGCCTGTGAGTATACAGCCTTCTGAGTTTTCTAAAATAATTATGATTATTGCTTTGGCGTCATTATTAGAAAGTAGAATTGGACATTTGAGTAAATGGAGAGAGGTAATACCAGTTGCTTTATTCGTTTTGGTGCCGTTTTTATTAGTAGCAAAACAGCCGGATTTGGGTACAGGCTTAGTATTCTTAGCTATTTTCTTGGGAATGATTTTTGTAGCTGGTATTAGTTTAAAAATATTAGGTATTGTATTTGGTGGTTTTTTAGCAATGCTGCCAATAATATGGCAATTTTTACATGATTATCAAAAAATGCGTATTATGGTATTTATTGATCCAAATGTTGATCCATTAGGCTCGGGATATCATATTATACAATCGAAAATAGCTATTGGTTCGGGAATGTTTTTTGGTAAAGGTCTTTTTGGCGGTACACAAAGTCAATTAAATTTCTTGCCTGAAAATCATACGGATTTTATTTTCGCTGTAGTTGGTGAAGAATTTGGTTTTATTGGGGCAGCATTTTTATTGTGTCTATATTTAATTGTATTGTGGCGTGGTGTTAAAATAGCACGAGAATGTAAAGACACTTTTGGCATGTTATTAGCTTCAGGAATTACCTCTATGTTGGCTTTCCATTTATTAGTAAATGTAGGCATGACAATGGGGGTTATGCCAGTAACAGGTATACCACTTCCACTTATGAGTTATGGTGTAAGTTCGCTATTAACGAATGTAACTTGTCTTGGTTTATTGATGAATATTCATATGAAACAACAAAGTTTACACTTTTAATTTTTGTTATATGTTTTGAAATAATATGGAGATGTAGTGAAATCTTTTCCATATGGTTTAAAGGGATTAAAACATAAATTATACAATTCAGTAGCGTAAGTATCTATAGCTAACATTTCTTCAAACGTTGTCAATTTTTGTTGGCAACGTTTTTTGCTATCTAAATATGATGTTGTTTTAGTTATGATAGGAATAGAAGCATTTTTTTTCATTTGTTTGAGCAATTCTGTACCCCTATCATTAAAAGCTAAAACACGGGCATATAAAGTGCCTGTATCATCAAATCTTTGTATAAGGTCTTTAGTTATATTTAATAGTAAATATAATGTTAAGCGTTGTAAATTTGTCAAAGGATATCTTTTTGATTTTAATTTTTGAAAGAAATCTTGTAAATTGATAGCTTCATTGGCAGTTTTTAATAATTTATATTCTAATCCTTCACGAATACCATAAATTTTTGTTAATTCATCAAGTTTAGCTAGTCGTAATTTACTGATTAAATTGGTAAAAAGATAATCTAAATGAGGTAAATCTTGTGTTTGGTGAATTTTTTGCAAGAGAAAATAAGTTTCAGATGGTACAACTTGTTTAAGCTTGGAAAAGTTGCTATTATTTGTATATAAAGAATGGCGAATGGCTGTACCACTAGCAAAATTTTCTTGATAATTCAAGTCATTATGTTCTGCTTTCATGCGTTGAATTATATTTACGCTTAAAGGTTTTTCTAAATTTAAATTAGCTTTTAAATATTCAATGCCTAAAATAGTATTAGGAGCTTTTAAAATATCTTCAGAAATATTGGTGAGATTACTTAAAACTTCACTAGTTACAGCAGCATATGATTGACCATCAGCAAGTTTATTTTTTAACATTTGTTGAAATTTTTTACTTTGAGAAGTTTGAGCAATAAATGTTAACTCTTTTTCATTAGTGTATTCGCTACCAAAACAAATAGTATCTACACAGTGTAATTTATGCAGTAAATCAATGCCACCTTTGGCAAAATATTGGGCGCTACGAACGGCAAATACAAAGGGAAGCTCAATGACTAAATCAATGCCATTAGCTACAGCAAGTTTAGCTCTTTGCCATTTATCAACTAAGGCAATTTCTCCACGTTGCGTGAAATTACCACTCATAACAGCGATGAAATAGCTGTCAGGAAAATTTTCTTTATGTTTTTGAATGAGATATTTATGACCATTATGAAATGGATTATATTCACTAATAATTCCAGTTATTGACATTTTTAATTCACTTTCTTTGATTTTTATTTTATAATTTTTTTAGCGATAAAAAATATTTTAGCATAGAAGTAAAATTTTTCCTAAAAATTTTACTTGGATTGTTTGACAAAATATATAGCTACGGCTATAATGAATTGAGGTTGATTGCAATGATGAAAATAAATGTATCGGAAATAGCTGAACAAATTGGTCATGAAAAGGCTTTTAGTTTTGATGCAAAACCCGAAGACATTGGGCCACTTTTAGATGATTGTAAATTAGAAGGTCCCATCATGGTCAAAGGAACCGCAACTAATACTGGTACTTGTTTTCGCTTAGAGGGAAAGATTTTTTGCACTATTTCAGAGATTTGTGATAGATGCTTAGAATATTTCCAGACAAAAAGTGAATATTCTTTTGCGGAAGAATATACAAGAGATGAAGAATTTGCAAAAATTAAAGAGATAAATCATTTTGACGGCGATATTATTAATATCGGCGATTTAGTGCGTGATATTATAATTTCTGCTCAGCCGACAAAACATTTATGTTCCAAAGATTGCAAAGGATTATGTAGTGTATGCGGTGCTAATTTGAATAAAACCGAATGCGGTTGCAATAGGGAAAGTATTGACCCAAGACTTGCAGCTTTGCAGGATTTATTGAAAAAATAGGTAAAAGCAATTTAGCTTGAAGAACCTTTAGTTATTTAAGGAGGTGTGTAGTAAATGGCAGTACCTAAGCGTAAAATGTCAAAAGCTCGTCGTGACAGACGTCGTGCTAACTGGAAATTAGAAGCTCCTGGTTATGTTGCATGCCCTCAGTGTCATGAACCAAAAATGCCTCATCATGTTTGCACTGAATGTGGTTATTATGATGGTAAAGAAGTTATCGCTTCTGCAGAATAATTTTCTGGAGCGAATTAGTATGCTCCCTTTATAGATATAGTGATATTAAATTTCTCTATCTATAAAGGGAGCATATTTTATTTTATAGTAAAAATAAATGTATTTTTGAGTTGGATTTTATCTTGTATAGTCAATTAGTTAAGGGAAATTATACTTGCCAATTAGAAAAAAAGTTTGTATAATAACCAATTGTAACTGATTATATTATCTGGTACTAAAAGTTGGTGTGAAGGATGACACGTGAAAAAAAGCGAATAAGACAAAGTCTATTAATAGATTATGTGAAATCCAAACCCTTCTTTACGGATGAGGAATTGGCAAAACTTTTGAATGTTAGTATACAGACTATTAGGTTAGACCGTTTAGAGCTAGGTATACCAGAGCTTAGAGAGCGAGTAAAACAATTAGCTGAAGCTACGCAGAAAAAAGTTAAATCTATTAGTAGTAGTGAAGTTTCTGGGGAACTATTAGAATTAGAATTGGGAAAATCAGGCATTTCGCTAATGAATATCACTGAAGATATGGTTTTTGAAAAAACTAAAATAGCAAAAGGTGCATATATGTTTGCACAGGCAAATTCATTAGCATTAGCATTGATTGATGCTCCCATGGCGGTAACAGGTGTTGCTAATATAAAATATAAAGCTCCAGTTCGTGTTGGCGATAAATTAATCGCTAAAGCAGAGTTAAAACACAAACGAGGAAATAAATTCTTTGTTTGGGTGAAAATTAAAAATGTTACAGAAGAAGTTTTTAGAGCAAAATTTATTCTTGTTTCATTAGAAGATAATGGAGGATCCGAGGTATGAAAATTGCAGTAGATGCTATGGGCGGAGATTTTGCACCTAAAGAGATTGTAGCAGGTGCAATACTTGCAGCTAAACGCTATGATTGTGAAATTGTACTAGTCGGTGATCAAACTCAAATTCAAAAAGAGTTAGATAAAAATTATCCAGAATGGAGAAAAAGTACCATCTCCATTCATCATGCTAGTGATGTAGTGGGCATGGGTGAACACCCTGGAGTAGCGGTGCGTAGAAAAAAAGATTCTTCTATCGTTGTAGCTACTCGTTTAGTAAAAGAAGGCAAATGTGATGCTGTATTATCTGCAGGCAATACAGGTGCAGCAGCAGCATCAGCGTTATTTATTTTAGGCAGAATAAAGGGAATTGATAGACCTTCAATTGCTACACCTATACCTACAGGAAAAGGTAGCGTTACTTTATTGTTAGATTCAGGTGCAAATGTAGATTGTAAACCAAAACATCTTTGCCAAAGTGCATTGATGGGGTCAATCTATGCTAAATGTATGCTAGGATTAGAAAATCCAGCTGTAGGTTTATTAAATATTGGTGAAGAAGCAACTAAAGGCAATGAACAAGCTCAAGCGACATATCCTATGTTAAAAAGCATGAAAACTATTAATTTCAAAGGAAATGCTGAAGGTCGAGATATACCAACAGGTCAATTTGATGTGGTAGTTTGCGATGGATTTGTAGGAAATGTTGTTTTAAAATTTGCTGAAGGTTTAGCAAAAACTTTAGTTAGTTTAGCTAAAGATGCTATAAATAAAGGTGGTATATTAGCTAAATTAGGAGCATTAATGTTAATGCCTGCCTTAAAAAAATTAGGAAAAGATATAGATGTTTCTGAATATGGTGGAGCTCCTTTACTAGGAGTAAATGGTTGTTGTATAATATCTCATGGTAGTTCTAATGCAAAAGCTATTTGTAGCGCTATTAGACAAGCTAGTGAATTTGTACAAAAAGATATAATAACTCAAATTCGAGACAATATAGACAAGGAGGAGATTTGGAGCCATGACACTGAAGTTAAATAGTGCAGGCATTATTGGAATAGGATATCATGTTCCAGAAAAAATCCTCACTAATGCAGATATTGAAAAATTAGTAGATACTAATGACGAATGGATAACAGAACGTACAGGTATCAAAGAAAGACGTATTTCTGCAAAAGATGAGCCAACATCAGAATTAGCGTATAAAGCTGCTATTAAAGCTTTAGAAGATGCGAAAGTATCTGCTGAAGAATTAGATATGATAATAGTAGCGACAATCTCTGCCGATTGTAATACCCCATCAACAGCATGTATTTTGCAAGAAAAATTGGGAGCTAAAAATGCAGCAGCTTTTGATTTATCTGCGGCATGTTCTGGTTTTGTTTATGGGTCTGCAATTGCAACACAGTTTATTGAAACTGGTGTTTATAAAAAAGTATTAGTTGTAGGTGCTGAAACATTATCTAAATTTGTAAATTGGCACGACAGAAATACTTGTATCATCTTTGCTGATGGAGCAGGTGCTGCTGTATTTGGTGAAGTTGAACAAGGTTATGGTATGTTATCTTTTGATTTGGGTGCTGATGGAAGTGGCGCTACCACTATTGAAATTCCAGGTGGGGGAAGTAAACATCCAGCAGACCAAGAATCTATAGATAATCATATGCATTGCTTGCATATGAACGGAAAAGAAACATTCCGCTTTGCTGTAAAAGCAATGGGTTCTACAGTAATGAAATCTTTAGAACGTGCTGGATTACAAAAAGAAGATATTGATTATTTAATTCCGCATCAAGCAAATATTCGTATTATTGAATCTGCAGCAAAACGTTTGCATTTACCAATGGATAAAGTATTTGTAAATATAGAAAAATATGGGAATGCATCAGCGGCATCTATTCCAATTGCGATGGCTGAAGCTTATCAATCTGGAAAATTGAAAAAAGGCGAAATCATAGCTCTTTCTGGTTTTGGTGCAGGTCTTACATGGGCATCTTGCATTATGAAATGGGCTAAGGAGGACTAAACAATGTTCGAAAATAATCCTATCTGTAAATTATTAAATATTAAATATCCAATTTTTCAAGGTGGTATGGCTTGGCTTGGTACAGCTGAATTAGCAGCTGCAGTATCTAATGCTGGTGGTCTTGGAATAATTGGTGCTGGACATATGCCTCCTGATCTTTTAAGAGCTGAAATTCAAAAAGTAAAACAATGGACAGACAAACCATTTGGTGTAAATATCATGCTTATGTCTCCATTTGTTAAAGAAGTTATTCAAGTAGTGCTTGATGAACGAGTACCAGTTGTAACAACAGGGGCAGGAAATCCTGGTGAATATATACCTGCATTTAAAGAAATTGGTACTAAAGTAATACCAGTTGTTGCATCAGTCGCACTTGCAAAACGTTTAGTTCGTACTGGCGTTGATGCACTCATTGCCGAAGGAACAGAAAGTGGCGGACATGTAGGTGAAATCACTACAATGACCCTTGTGCCTCAAGTTGTAGATGCAGTAGATATCCCAGTTATTGCAGCTGGTGGTATAGCTGATGCTCGTGGCATGATGGCAGCATTTGCTCTTGGTGCTCAGGGCGTACAAATGGGGTCAAGATTTGTAGTTTCTAGTGAATGTATCGCTCACGAAAATTATAAAAAATTAGTTTTACGTGCAAAAGACCGTTCTACTGTTGTAACAGGTCGTTCTACAGGGCACCCTGTACGCGTTATAGCTAATAAATTAACTCGTAAATTTGATGAATTAGAAAAAGCAAATGCACCAGTTGAAGAAATTGAAAAATTAGGTGCAGGTGGATTAAATCTTGCAGCAAGAAAAGGCGATGTAGAAATGGGTTCTGTAATGATTGGGCAGATTGCAGGTATGTTAAACGAAATAAAACCTGTTCAAGAAATTATAGATGATATCGTAAATAATCTTGCTAAAGTGATGGAAAACACACAAAACATTTGCAAATAAATAATAAATTTATAAAAATAATGGCGAAAGGGTGATTACTAAATGAGTAAACTCGCATTTTTATTTCCAGGACAAGGTTCTCAAGTAGTGGGAATGGGTAAAGATTTTTATGACAAATATGATATTGCGAAAAAGTTATTTAAAGAAGCTGATGAAGCACTTGGTTACTCCATCATGGACATGTGCTTTAACGGACCAGCAGAAGATTTAAAACTTACAGCAAATACTCAACCTGCTATTTTAACTATGAGCGTTATTTGTAACGAATTATTAAAAGAAAACGGAATTGCTCCAGAAATCGTAGGCGGTCATAGTTTAGGTGAATACTCTGCACTTGTAGCAGCAGGCTCTTTAAAATTTGCAGATGCAGTATATCTTGTTCATAAACGTGGTATGTACATGCAAGAAGCTGTTCCTGTTGGTGAAGGCGGAATGGCAGCTGTAATTGGTCTTGATCGTGATAAAATTGTAGAAATTTGTGAACAAGTAAGTGCAAGCACTGCTTTAGTACAGGCTGTAAACTTCAACTGCCCAGGTCAGATTGTAATTGCAGGTACTGCTAAAGGTGTAGAAAAAGCTAGTGAAGAAATGACAAAAGCTGGTGCAAAAAAATGTGTTATTTTACCAGTTAGTGCACCATTCCATAGTAAATTAATGGAACCTGCAGCTGAAAAACTTGCTGTAGAACTTGATAAAGTTGTTGTATCTGATGCTACTATTCCAGTAGTAACAAATGTTACAGCTGAAGCTTTAACAAAAGCAGAAGATATCAAAGTAAGTCTTGTAAAACAAGCTGCAAGCCCTGTAAAATGGGAAGATTGTATCGCAACAATGAAAGATTTTGGTGCTGATACTTATGTTGAAGTAGGTCCAGGTAAAGTTTTATGTGGATTTAATAAACGTATTGACCGTAAATTGAAATCTTTAAACGTAGAAAATATAGAATCTCTTGAAAAAACTCTTGACTATTTCAAGGAGGTTCGATAATATGCTTTTAGATGGTAAGGTTGCGTTAGTAACAGGAGCATCTCGTGGAATTGGTCGTGCAGTTGCTATTGAACTTGCAAAGGAAGGTGCTACTGTAGCTATCAATTATGCAGGAAATGTGGCTGCTGCTGAAGAAGTAAAGAATATAATTACTGATATGGGCGGCAAAGCTATGATTGTTCAAGCTGACGTTAGTGATGAACAGGCTGCTAGTGAAATGGTAGAAAAAGTAATAGCTGAATTTGGACAGATTGATATTTTAGTAAATAATGCGGGTATAACTCGTGATGGTTTATTCATTCGTATGAAATCTCAGGATTGGAATGCTGTTATTAATACAAATTTAACAGGTATTTTTAACTGTACAAAAGTAGCAGCAAAATATATGATGAAAAAACGTTCTGGAAAAATTATCAATATGACTTCTGTTTCTGGTATAATGGGAAATATAGGTCAGACAAATTATTCTGCTGCTAAAGCTGGTGTAATTGGTTTTACAAAATCTTTAGCTCGTGAAATGGCTAGTCGTGGTATTACCGTTAACGCTGTAGCTCCTGGTTTTATTGCTACTGATATGACAGCAGCTATGCCAGAAAAAGCACAGGCTCAAGTAGTGGGTTCTATTCCACTTGGCAAAATGGGTCAGCCAGAAGATATTGCAAATGCAGTGGTATTTTTGGCATCTGATAAGGCTTCATATATTACAGGACAGGTTGTCAATGTAGATGGCGGTATGGTAATGTAATAATGAATAAATAAATAAAAGGTTATTCTGAGGAGGAGGTGACGAGGAATGGCTACTTTTGATAAAGTAAGAGATATCGTTGTTGATCAGTTAGGCGTTGAAGCTGATGAAGTTAATATCGATTCTACTTTCATCGACGATTTAGGTGCAGATTCTCTTGATATTGTTGAATTAATCATGGCTTTTGAAGAAGAATTCGGTATTGAAATTCCTGACGAAGCTGCTGAAAAAATTAAAACAGTTCAGGATGTTGTATCCTATATAGACCAAAATAAATAATTTTAGCGTTTCCTTAGAAAAGTCCCGTGGTTACTCCACGGGACTTTCTAAAGATAATAGAAGAAAAGCGGATTGGAGGAGTTATTTTTGAAACTTCCTGAATTAAAAATTGGCAATAAAATTGCAAAAGTACCTATTATTCAGGGGGGCATGGCTGTTAGATTATCAACAGCAAGACTTGCAGCTGCTGTCGCTAATGAAGGCGGCATTGGCTTGATTGCTGCATCTGGTATGCCTACTGATGAATTAAGGTATGAAATTCGCTTGGCGCGATCTTTAACGTCTGGAATTATTGGTATTAACATCATGGTTGCAGCTAGAGGTTTTAGTGAAATTGTAAAAACTGCTATCGAAGAAGGTATTGACCTTGTAGTAGCTGGTGCAGGATTTTCCCGCGATATGTTTGGTCTTGGACAAGAATCTGGTACACCAATCGTACCGATTGTTTCATCTGTTAAATTAGCGAAAATATCCCAACGTCTTGGCGCTGCTGCTATTGTGGTTGAAGGAAAAGAAGCTGGCGGACATTTAGGAACTAGTACATCTATACGTGAATTAATTCCTGATATCGCAAAAGCTGTGGATATTCCTGTTGTTGCAGCAGGCGGAGTGCTTTCCGGTCAAGACATTGTTGATCTTATAAAGATGGGCGCAAGTGGTGTACAAATGGGTTCACGCTTTGCTGCCAGTGAAGAATCCAATGCAGCTCCGGCTTTAAAAAGATTTTATTTAAAATCTAAACCGGACGACATTGTAGTTATACACAGCCCAGTAGGTCTTCCAGGACGTGCTGTAAGAAATCCATTTGCAGATAAAATAATGGTAGGCCCAGTTCCTCCAAAAGGATGTAAAGCATGTTTAAAGAGCTGTAAACATAATTTCTGTATAATTGATTCATTGATTCGTGCAGAACAGGGAGACGTAGAAAATGGTCTGGTATTTACAGGCGAATATATACACAGAATCAAAGAAATATTGCCAGTTAGAGAGATAATTTCTAGAATAAAATCGGAAGTTGCGGCAATAGATTAAATGAGAGGTGTTTGTTTTGACAAATAGAGTAGTTATTACTGGTTTAGGAGCAATTTCCCCTATTGGTATTGGTAAAGATGCTTTTTGGCAAGGTCTTCTTGCAGGTAAAAGCGGTATAGATAAAATTACACATTTTGACGCTAGTGATTTTAAAGCTCAGATTGCAGCAGAAGTAAAAGATTTTAATGCTGCTGATTTTATCGATAGAAAAGAAGCAAAACGCATGGATAGATATACTCAATTTGCTATTGCAGCAACTAAACTTGCGTTTGAAGATGCAAATATGGATTTATCTAAAGAAGATAAAGAACGTATTGGCGTATTTATTGGTAGTGGTATTGGTGGTATTGAAACATTACATGATCAATACAATACTATATTCACTAAAGGTCCAGGTCGTGTAAGTCCTTTCTGCGTGCCTATGATGATTAGTAATATGGCAGCAGGCATGACTTCTATTACATTTGGTCTTCAAGGTCCTAGCGTTTGCCCTGTAACAGCTTGTGCAACTGGTACAAATGCTATTGGTGATGCTATGCGTGTTATTCAGCGCGGTGAAGCAGATGTAATGGTTGCTGGTGGTACAGAAGCTTGTATTTCTCCACTTCCAGTAGCAGGTTTTGCTTCCATGAAAGCTCTTTGCACAGACATGAACGACAATCCACAAAAAGCTTCTCGTCCATTTGATAAAAACCGTAGTGGTTTTATCATGGGTGAAGGTGCTGGTATTGTTATTTTAGAAAGCTATGAACATGCAGTAGCTCGTGGTGCTGAAATTTATGCTGAGCTCGCAGGTTATGCTTCAACTTCTGATGCTTATCATATGACTAGCCCAGATCCAGAAGCAAAACAGTCTGCTCGTTGTTTCACAAATGTAGTAAAAGATGCAGGTCTTGAATTAACAGATATTGATTATATCAATGCTCATGGTACATCTACTCCATTGAATGAAAGAACTGAAACAGCAGCTATTAAACGTGCTTTTGGTGATCATGCGTATAAATTATCTATCAGCTCTATTAAATCCATGATAGGACACCTTCTCGGTGCTGCTGGTGGTATTGAATGTATCGCTACAGCTTTAGCTGTTAAAAATGATATTATGCCTGCTACAATCAACTATGAAACTCCAGATGAAGAATTAGATTTGGATTATGTACCAAATGTTGCTAGAGAAAGAGTTATCAATGCAGCTATTTCTGATTCTTTAGGTTTTGGCGGTCATAATGCAGCTATTTTATTGAAAAAACTTAAGTAAATCAGGTTTTATAAATGAATTTATCAGAAAAACGCAAACAAAAATTAGGGGAATTAGTCGTTAGATTAGGTGTCAAGTTCAATGATTTAAATTTATTAAATCAAGCTTTGACACATACCTCGTATGCTAATGAGGCTAAAGACCATAGTCTTCATAATGAGCGTTTGGAGTTTTTAGGTGATGCTGTTTTAGAATTAGCTTCTAGCACATATTTATTTAAAACTTTTACGCAAATGCCTGAAGGTGAAATGACAAAAGCTCGTGCCTCTGTTGTTTGTGAGACAAGTTTAGCGAAACTTGCTATGAATTTAAATGTTGGGCAATATTTGTTATTGGGTAAAGGCGAACGCTTAACTGGTGGAGAACATAGGCCATCAATTTTAGCAGATGCTTTTGAGTCAATTATTGGAGCTATTTATTTAGACCAAGGTTGGCAGACTGCCTACGAATATGTGCTTGATAAATTAAATGAAGAATTTATTGCTGTAAAATATGGATATAATTTAAAAGATTATAAGACTATTTTGCAAGAAGTAGTGCAGGCAAAAGGACAACATGTTGAGTACAAATTATTGGCAGAAACAGGTCCAGACCATGCAAAAACTTTTGAATTTGCTGTAGTTGTTGATAAAAAAATTGATGGCAAAGGAAAAGGCACTACTAAAAAAGAAGCTGAACAACATGCAGCTTATGAAGCATTAAAAAAATATGGTATAGAGAAATAAAAAAAGGTTAAGACAGATGATGAGACATACTCATTTGTCTTAACCTTTTTTATTTGATGGTAAATATTTTATTTTGAAGAAGATGAAAAATTTTTTTCAATTTTAGATAATAATAAAATATTTTCTTCTTTAGTTAAGCTTTTTTCTACATCAGAAATTACAGAAATATCTACTTCATTTAAAGTATCAATAAGCTCGATACCTTTATTTGTTGTAGATAAAAAAACGCTCTTTTATCGTTAGGATTGGGAG
This sequence comes from Megamonas sp., assembly GCF_986095205.1. Lineage (NCBI taxonomy): Bacteria > Bacillati > Bacillota > Negativicutes > Selenomonadales > Selenomonadaceae > Megamonas > Megamonas sp. The sequence goes on from NZ_CFQVBI010000056.1 coordinate 66,697, forward strand.
CTCTTTTAATTAAAGATTTTTGTTCTAATTTGTCGACAAGAACTTTTACATTATTAGGGTCTTTTTGGATAATATCAGCTAATTTTTTTTGAGATATATTTTTATTAATGTGAATTTGATTTAATACTACCCATTGCTCTGGAGTAATATTATATGGGGAAAATTTATGTGTCAAATTTTGATGAATTTTTCTAGCTATGGTACAAATTGTATATCCTAAAGATTTTTCGAGAAACATTAAAATAACACCTCAAGTTTAAAATATATTTTATTGTAACATAAAATGTAAAGGTGAAGATAGATAAAGGAGTCTAAGATATTTAGTAATATTTAGATATTTATTTTATAGAATTAGCGATAGCTCTATCTATTTCTAAAGATAAGTTATTGAGATAATTATCAATGCCTTTTTGACCTAGATAGAATGGATTATTTTCTATGGAAGTAGAATTTACTACATTATTTAATTTAGCATAACCGTTATCAGCGAATAAATGAGCAGTAGTTTCAACAACTACATTATTATCATGACAATATTGAGCAAAATGTTCTAGGGAAGATTTATATTGGACTTTGTTTTCCATAGATTTAGGAATACCTGTGCCACCCCATTGAGCAGCCATATAAGTTTTACTTTGAGTTTTTACAGGGAAGATAAAAGAAACACAACCAGGAGAATGACCAGAAGTGGATACGACAGTAACAGTAGTATCACCTAAGGTAATTTGTTGTCCGTCTGTTAAAAATTCATCTACAGTACATTTTGGTGAACGAGAACCATTTGCTCCATCAAAAGTATTATTCATATAATAAAAATCAGTATTGCTCATAAAGATTTTAGCATTATATTTATTTTTTTAGTATTGTGCTCCACCATAGTGGTCACCGTGCCCATGAGATATTAAGATATCATCAATGATTAATTGGGCGTCGTTATTATCCCATATTGAATCTATGAGTATGATTCCATCAGAAGTTTGCAATGCCCAAACTATAACGCTTTTTGTGCCTATACAATAATGATTGTCAAAAACTTTTGTAGATGTTAGAGGAGTATTATCAAATAATTCACTAGGTAAATTAGGTGGTGGGGCTGTTTGCAATTTATCTTGTGCATAAGCAACATTAGATAATAAAATACAACAGCAAAAGAGTGTAAATAAAATATTTTTTGCTTTGGCAATATAATACATAAAAAATCCTCCTTTATAATAGTACGTATACGTATAAAATTATATTAGTATGTATACGTATTATTAAATAAATAATAATTTTATTTATTTAATAATTTTATTGACATTATTAGTTTAAATATGATAGAATTTCAAGATGTAAGCCTTAAGAAATTAAGGTTTCCCAACCGCACAAAAAGGTTTATAAATAGTCTTTGACTAACCGTAATTGGCGAGTATTAATTAAGGTAGGTGTAATTGAATGTACGCTATTTTCCAGACAGGCGGAAAACAGTATCGTGTTTCCGAAGGTGACGTTATCACTGTTGAAAAAATCGCAGCTAATGAAGGCGATGTTGTAACTTTTGATCAGGTTTTAACTGTTGTTAATGATGCAGATGTTAAAGTTGGTACTCCAGTTGTTGAAGGTGCTAAAATCACTGCAAAAGTTGAAAAACAAGATAAAGCTAGAAAAATCTTAGTTTTCAAATACAAAGCTAAATCCAACTATCGTCGTCGTCAGGGTCATCGTCAGCCTTTCACTAAATTAACTATTGAAAAAATCGAAGCATAATGATAAAAATATCTGTAATGCGTCAAGATGATGATAAAGTCATCGGTCTTTTAGTAGAAGGACATGCAGGAGCAGGCGCATATGGTCAAGATATTGTATGTGCTGGGATTTCTGCATTGGCTCAGTCAGTTATTTTAGGTTTGGCAAAACATTTACATCGTGAAATAAATTATGATGTAAAGCCCGGATATTTAAGTGTGGCTCTGAAAGATAAAGCTGATGATTTAACAGAAGCTGTCTTTGCTGTAGCTGTACTTGGTTTTGCGGAAATAGAGAAATCTAATCCAAAAAACGTTTCTGTTCTAAATATCAGGAGGTGAATTTGAATGTTCAATTTTGATTTACAGCTTTTCGCTCATAAAAAAGGTGTTAGTAGTACTCGTAACGGTCGTGATAGCGAATCTAAACGTCTTGGCGTTAAAGAACATGCTGGTACTATCGTTACTGCAGGTAGCATTTTAGTTCGTCAGAGAGGTACTCATTTCCATCCAGGTGCTAACGTAGGCATCGGTAAAGATGATACTTTATTCGCTAAAATTGCTGGTCGTGTTGCTTTCGAACGTAAAGGTCGTTACAACCGTCAAATCAGTGTATATGCTGAATAATTAAGAAATAAAGTCGTAGCCTTTTATTAAAAGGTTACGGCTTTTTTGTTTTACAATGATGAAATTTATTAGATTTTCTATTTTACATTATTGGCGAAGTTTAAATAAAATAAATATTAGTTTATCCTTGTTATAATAATTTATTAAGCTATAAAGATAGAATAATCAACATAAAAAGTTATTTTATTAGTAAAAAATATGTAAATATGTAAACTTTTTTCTTGACTATGTAATAGATAAGTTGTACAATGAATACACTATCAATTAGGGAGATGTAATTATGGTTAAATTTGTTGAAACAAAAACATTAAAAGAAAAAGTTGATGTTTCCACTATTGGTTTTGGAACACATTTTACAGATTATATGTTTGAAATGACTTATGATGAAGGTCAAGGCTGGCATGATGCTCAGATTGTACCTTACGAAGAAATAAAAGTTAGCCCAGCAAATGCAACACTTCATTATGGTCAGGCTATTTTTGAAGGTATGAAAGCTTTCCGTCAGGGCAAAGATGTAGTTATTTTCCGTACTAAAGACCATTTAAATCGTTTAAATAATTCAGCTCGTATTCTTGATATTCCACCAATTGATGTTGATTTAGTATATGATGCTCTTCATCAATTAATCACTATTGAAAAAGATTGGGTGCCAAATAAAAAAGGTCAGAGCCTTTATATTCGTCCATTCATCTTTGCAGATGACCCATTCTTAGGTGTTAGCGTATCTAAAAGATATAAATTCTATATCATTCTTTCTCCAGTAGCTGCTTACTATGCACATGGATTTGCTCCAGTAAAAATCATGGTAGAAGATACATATGTTCGTGCAACAAAAGGTGGTTTAGGTGAAGCAAAAACTCCAGCTAACTATGCAGCAAGCCTCCATGCAGGTCTTGAAGCTCACAAAAATGGTTATGACCAAGTATTGTGGTTAGATGGTGTACATCGTAAATACATCGGTGAAGTTGGTTCTATGAACATTTTATTCAAAATTGATGGTAAAATCGTAACTCCTGCTTTAGATGGTACTATTTTAAATGGTATCACAAGAAGAACTGTTCTTGCTGTAGCTAAAGAATGGGGCATGGAAGTAGAAGAACGTCCTATTACTATTGATGAATTAGTAGAAGACTACGAAAATGGTAAATTAGAAGAAGTATTCGGTTCTGGTACAGCAGCTGTAATTTCCCCTGTTGGTGTACTCGGCTATAAAGATAAAGTAATGACTATCAATGATGGTAAAATTGGACCATTTGCTCAAAAAATGTTCAATTATATCACAGGACTTCAAAGCGGTGAAGAAAAAGATATTCATGGCTTCATTGATAAAGTAACAACTGTAGATTAATTTAATTAAGAATATAAGAGAAAGCTCTCGAGAGATTATTTTTTCGGGAGCTTTTTTGTTTTTAATTTGTTAGATAATACTTTAGTTGAAAGCTTTTTTGAGAAAATGGTATAATAATCATAATAAAAACTTTGTAATATAAGTATATTTTTGCTAAAATATATATATTTGAAACTAACAGAGATAAAAGGAGGGTTTTTAGTGCCTGTAAAAATAACTATGGAGGATTTAAAGCAAAAATTAGCGGGTCCTCAATATAAATTAACTCCTCAAAGAAAAATAGTATTGCAGATTTTTTTAGATAGACCTAGTCAGCACTTAAGTGCAGAAGATGTGCATTTTATCTTAAAAGAACAAAAATGCGAAATTGGTTTAGCTACAGTATATCGTAGCTTAGAATTATTAAGTGACTTAAATATTTTAAACTATCTTGATTTTGGTGATGGTTGCCGTCGTTATGAATTAAATGATGCAAGTCCTAATGAACATCAACACCATCATTTAATTTGTATAGAATGTGGCAAAGTCTTAGAATTCACAGATGACCTTTTGGGTAATCTCGAAGAAAAAATAGAAGATACATGCAAATTCAAAATTGTAGATCATCAGTTAAAATTCTTTGGTTATTGTGAAGATTGTCAGAAAAAGCGTGAAATGAAATCGTGAAAATAAAAACATTTTATTTAAATAGTACAAAAGAAATTATTGTAAAGATAGTAAAAGAGATTTTAGTATTATTTAAAGTAGAAATAAATGATGCAGATGATACTATTTTTGATTACGATGAATTGAAAATAGAGAATATATATGATGATGTGGCTTTAAATGGTGTAAAAACAGTCTTGACTTTGCGTAAAGATGAAAAATTATGGACTTATACAAGACAAAGCTTTTTACATGATGATGAAAGTGTAAAAGCAGGGACTAATCGTTTAATTAAATTAAATTTATATCATATCTTTTGCGAAGATTTACAAGCTAAAAAAGCTCCTTGGGGAATACTTCATGGAGTTAGACCAACAAAAATCGTACACCGTTTAATGGAGCAAGGATTAGACCGTCAAGGTGTGATAGGACGTTTACAAGGTGATTATGAGGTACAAATAGATAAAGCAAATCTAATCACAGATATTGCTTATTTACAATTACCTTTTTTAGCAAAAGCAAATGACCCAAAACTCATCAGTGTTTATGTGGGAATTCCATTTTGCCCATCACGTTGTTTATATTGCTCTTTTCCTTCAAGTATATTGCCAAGTAGCGAGATGACTCGCAAATATTTGCAGACTTTAAATTATGAAATTACTAAAATTAAAGCTTTAATAGAACAATATGATTTTAAAGTACAAAGTATTTATGTAGGTGGAGGCACTCCTACAAGTTTAAATGAAAATGATTTTGATGATTTATTATCTTTAGTGGCTAAATCATTTAAAGGCGATTATGTTGAAGAGTTCACTGTGGAAGCAGGCAGACCTGATTCTTTAAGTCTTGAAAAAGCAAAATCCATAGTAAAATATGGTGCAGATAGAGTTAGTGTAAATCCACAGACAATGCAAGATAGAACATTATCTTTAATTGGTAGAAAACATACTTCAGCAGATATTTTGCGTGCATTTAAACAAGTGCGTCAAGCTGGTATAAAGCATGTGAATACTGATTTAATCATTGGACTTCCTGGAGAAGATATAAAAGATGCTCAAGATACGATTAATAAAGTAATTGATTTAGCTCCAGATGATATAACTTTGCATGCTTTGGCACTAAAAAAAGGTTCAGAATTAAAGCTTATAAGAGATAATATTGTTTTGCCTGATGATGAAACGGTTCAAGCTATGGCTAAGATAATGACAACTGCTATTGATGAATATGGTTTAATTCCATATTATATTTATCGTCAAGGATATATGAGTGGTCAATTAGAAAATGTAGGTTATAGCAAAAAGGGTCAAGAGGGCATTTATAATATTCAAATAATGGGTGAACGCCAGACTATTTTAGGTGTTGGCGGTGCAGCAACTAGTAAGATTACTTATCCAGGTAAGAGATTACAAACATCATTTAATGCAAAAGATTTATATACTTATTTAAATAGTATAGATAAATATATTGAACGCCGAGCAATGCTTTTAAAAGAAGCTTATGGCGATTAAAAATATGTAGAGGTGATATTTTATATGTTGACAAAAGCTCCTCGTGGAACGAAAGACATACTTCCAGATAAAGTAGGAAATTGGTTATATCTTGAAAATTTAATTAGAAAATTATGCGGTCAATATGGTTACCGTGAAATCAGAACACCTATTTTTGAGCATACTGAATTATTTCAACGTGGTATTGGTGAAACTACTGATGTTGTAGAAAAAGAAATGTATACTTTTACAGATAGAGGTAATAGAAGTATTACTCTTCGTCCTGAAAATACAGCAGCAGCAGTACGCTCTTACTTAGAAAATAAATTATATGCAGATACAAATTTATGCAAATTATTCTACATCGGTTCAATGTTTAGATATGACCGCCCACAAGCTGGTCGTTATCGTGAATTCCATCAGTTTGGTGTAGAAGCTTTAGGTGAAGCAAATCCAGCAGTTGATGCTGAAATCATTTCTTTAGCTGTACAGTTCCTAAAAGATTTAGGGCTTAAAGATATAAAATTATTATTAAACTCTGTAGGTTGTCCAAAATGTAGACCTGTATATCGTCAAAGATTACAAGAATTTTTCAAACCTGTAATTGATGAGATGTGTGATGATTGTAAATCTCGTTATGATAGAAATCCAATGCGTCTTTTAGATTGCAAAAATGAAAAATGTAAAGAATTGGCGCAAGACGCTCCTGCTATTACTGATTGTCTTTGCGATGAATGTAATGATCATTTCCATAAAGTACAAGAATTCTTAACAGCTGCTGGTATAGAATTTGAATTAGACCCAGGTCTTGTACGTGGTCTTGATTATTATACTAAGACTGCATTTGAATTAAAATATGTACCACTTGGTGCTCAATCTGCCGTTTTAGGTGGTGGACGCTATGATGGTCTTATTGAAGAATGTGGCGGTAAATCTACACCTGCTGTAGGTTTTGCTACAGGTCTTGAAAGAGTATTGCTCGCTCTTGAAATGCAGAATTTATTACCTGAAACTAATTATGATACAGATGTATTTATTGTAGCTTTAGGTGATACTGTACAGGCAAAAGCCTTTGAATTTTTAGCTAATTTGCGTAGAGGTGGATTTAAAGCTGCTATGGACTTTGCAGGACGTAGCATGAAAGCTCAAATGAAACAAGCAAATAAAGCTAATGCAAAATTCACTATTATCTTAGGTGAAGATGAATTGCAAGCAAATTCTGTTGTACTTAAAAATATGAATGAAAGTACACAAGAAACAATCTCTATAGATGAATTGCTTAATAAACTCACTACATTAACAAAATAATTATTGAGGTGGAATTAGTAAAATGGAAACAATGGAAGGTATGAAAAGAACTCACCATTGTGGTGAACTTCGTGCCACAAACGAAGGTCAAGAAGTAGTATTATGCGGTTGGGTATCTCACCGTCGTGACCATGGTGGACTTATTTTTATTGATTTACGTGATAGAAGTGGCCTTGTTCAGCTCGTTTTTGCTGAAGATAAAATTGGTGCAGACCAATTTCCAAAAGCAGAATCTCTTCGTTCTGAATTCGTAGTAGCTGTACGTGGTAAAGTTTCTTTACGTGATAAAGAAACAATAAATCCAAATATGGAAACTGGCGAAATTGAAATTTATGCTGAAGAATTACGTATTTTAAATAAAGCATTAACTCCTCCATTCTATATTCAAGATGGTATTGATGTTGATGAAAACGTTCGTTTAAAATATCGTTATTTAGACCTTCGCCGTCCTGAAATGCAAAAAAATATCATGCTTCGTCATCGCGTTACAAAATTAATGCGTGATTACTTTGATGAACATGGTTTCTTAGAAATTGAAACACCAATGCTTACAAAGAGTACTCCAGAAGGTGCACGTGACTATTTAGTTCCTAGCCGTGTAAATCCTGGTAAATTCTATGCATTACCACAATCTCCACAGATTTTCAAACAGTTATTAATGGTAGCTGGCTATGAAAAATATTTCCAAATCGTACGTTGCTTCCGTGATGAAGACTTACGTGCTGACCGTCAGCCAGAATTCACTCAGCTTGATATTGAGATGTCCTTCGTTGACCAAGATTATATCTTAAATTTAATGGAAGGTTTAGTATCTGGCTTATTTGAAAAAACTATCGGTGAAAAAGTACAGACTCCATTCTTACGTATGACTTGGGACGAAGCTATGGAAAGATATGGTTCTGATAAACCAGATATCCGTTTTGGTATGGAACTCATGGATATTTCCGAATACGTTAAAGGCTCTGACTTTAAAGTATTTAAATCTGTACTTGATAATGGCGGACAGGTTAAAGTTATCAAAGTTGATGGCTATGCAAATATTCCTCGCCGTGAACTTGATGGTCTTGTAGAATATGCTCAAAGATATGGTGCAAAAGGTTTAGCATGGATTCAGTACACTGAAACAGAAATCAAATCTCCATTCAAAAAATTCTACAGTGAAGAAACATTCCAGAAAATTAAAGAAGCAACTAATGCTCAAACAGGCGATTTATTACTCGTAGTTGCAGATAAACCACTTGTAGTAGCTCAAGCTCTTGGCGAATTACGTCTTGAAATGGGCCGTCGTCGTGGTCTTATTAACGAAAATGAATATAAATTCCTTTGGGTTGTTGACTTCCCTATGTTTGAATATGATGAAGAAAACAAACGTTGGAAAGCTATGCATCATCCATTCACAGCACCACGTGATGAAGATGTACAATATCTCACAACTGACCCAGGTCGTGTAAAAGCAAAAGCATATGATATGGTATTAAATGGTGTAGAAATCGGTGGCGGTAGCCTTCGTATTTACAACAGCGATACTCAAGAAAAAGTATTTGAAGCAATCGGCTTAACTCCAGAACAAGCTCATGAAAAATTCGGCTTTATGCTTGATGCCTTCAAATATGGTACTCCTCCACATGGCGGACTTGCATTTGGTCTTGACCGTATGGTTATGCTCATGGCTAAACGTAATTCTATTCGTGATGTTATTCCATTCCCTAAAACTCAAAGTGCTGGTTGCTTGATGACACAAGCTCCTTCTGAAGTTGATGCAAAACAGTTACGTGAACTTTCTATTCGTACTGCTGTAGCTCCTAAGAAAAAAGCTGAAAACTAATTAGATAAATTAAAAAGAATGAATAATTTTAGCGATTAGCGAATTATTTATGATTAAAGAACAGACAATTTTGGTCTGTTCTTTTTTCTTTATATAATATTTTTATTATGAAATGATAGGAGGGTTTTTAATGTTAAATCATGCTATGCGTTATGTAATAATTATTATTGGGTGTTTACTGGCTGCCGCTGCTTATAATTTATTTTTAATACCGATGAATTTTTTATCTGGTGGTTTAGCAGGGATTGCCTTTATCTTGTATTATTTATTTAATTTGCCGATTGGGATAATGAACTTTTTGTTAAATATTCCTATTTTATATATTGCTTATCGTTATTTTGGCAGATTGTATTTTTTTGATACAATTTTAGGCACAATTTTATTTTCTGTTGCTTTGGATTTAACAGCTTTTTTAAACGCTTATCCACCATTATCAGAGCCTATGTTATGTGCTATTGTAGGAGGCGTTATCTCAGGTATTGGATTTGGTCTGATTTTTCGCAGTAATTGTAATACAGGCGGTGTAGATGTAATAGCAGCACTGATTAAAAAATTATATTCATATAATGTCGGAACGATGGTATTTGTTTTAGACTGTTTGATTATTTTATCTAGTGTATGGTTATTTGATTATAATATTGCAGTATACACTTTTATTTGTATGTATTTAGGTGGTGTACTCACCAATAAGATGATTGATGGTTTTAATATGCGAAAATCCATCATGATAATTACAGAAAAACCAGAAGCGATAGCAGATGCGATTATGATTGAATTAGATAGAGGAGTTACTTTTCTTTATGGACAGGGTGCATATACTAAAAATAATCGTAAAGTTATTTATGTAGTGATTACTATGCGACAGGTGAGTAGAATAAAAGAGCTAACTTTGGATATAGACAAAAATGCTTTCTTTATTATTTCTGATGCAAGAGAAGTAACTGGAGAAGGCTTTTCACATCACTGATAATTTTAGATAAAGAAAATAGCCATAACTCTAAGGGTTAAAGAGTTATGGCTTTTATATAAATGACAATAAGAGGAGTCATTGGGATAGGTAAGATTTTAATATTTTATTTTAAAACTATTTGATGAACAAGATTGCGTACATCTTCAAGACCATTTTGAGCCATGAGATTATGCAAATACATAAATGAAACTTGTGCACCAATATAATTTCTAAAATCATTGAATAATTTACCATTTAAATCTTTATCGGAGAAATTGTAATCAGTTTTAGCAATTTCTTTGAGATAAATTACTGTGTTTTTAGCAACAATACCACTTAATACCCAGTCATGGTCGCCTAAGTGGACAATATAACCTTCTTGATGTTGTGGTGTAGGTAATTTATCTCCAGATTTATCAAGTAAACCGTATTTTACAGGATTTTTTTGAGCAATAATACTTGCTGCTTTAATCCAGTTAACTACACTTTCTTCGTCTTTATCACTGCCAGGGTGATTATGAGCACAAGCTTGAGCGACAATTTCTTCAGCAGGTAAATTGCGATAAATTGCTTCAACAAGTCCTAAAATATGATGTGCTCCTGTACCTGCAATGGAGTATTCAGGAAGACAAGTTCCATCTTCATTCCACTGGAATACCCATGGTTTAGCTAAATCATGTAAAGCTTGAGCAGAAAGTACAATATCAGTATTTACAGCATAACCAAAGATTAATTTATAAGTATTGACTACGCCTTCAGAAATAGATAAATTGGCTGCTGTATGTGTTGGAAGTCCTCCAGGATAAGAATGATGGCTAGCATAGCCACTGCCTGGAGCAGAAATGAAATCTTGTGGATTTTTATTAGATTTTAGTGGTGGAAATAATTGTTCTGGGCTGATGATGGAAGCATCAATCAAGCCTTTATTAGCAAGTTCATTGTAAATATTAGTTACATCTGTAGAAGATGTGTATAATTGCATAAATTTAGGACGTGTATCTTTGATTAAATCTAATGTTTGTTGACGAAGTTTATTATCTGTTATTTTTTCCACACTAGAGATTATGTAATCATAAGCATTATTGACGAGCTGTGAGTTAAGTGGTGCTTTTGTAGCTGGTGGTAAGTCAGATAATTTAATTGGATTTATTTTAAAATTAGAAGGTGTTATTTTTTGAGCGAAAGCTTTATGATTTAAGCCTGTTAAATCGAAAAGTGCAGCTCCAGCTAAAACGCCAGCACCTAATTTAAAGAAATTACGACGAGACAAATTTTGCATATATCAACATTCCAATCTGCTAACGGTTGAGCAATATTTTTAAGTTGATTTTAGTATATATAGTGAATGTATAATTTTAATTTAGCTTTAGCTAAATCTAGGTAAATAATTTGCAAAAAATAGATAAAAAAGCATTAAGAATATAAAATATATATCTTAATGCTTTTTAATTTATTCAATAGTATTTAAAAGGATTTGATGATTATTATAAATCAAGCTTTCTGGATTATTTCCTTGTAAAATGCGGAAAAGTTCTGCTGGAATGTATAATTTATCATTGATGAGCAGTGGCCCAGAACCAAGGGAGATAGGTGCAGTCATGCCAAGGGCAATAGTGCTTTGAGCAGTGTATAAATCTTGACCAATTTTTACAGTAGATTTCATATTTTTACTGTTAATAGTGGCTGTCTGTTCGTCGCTGTCCCAAGATATAGTGAAGCCTAAATTTTTGCAGACATCACGAGCTGGCACTAATGTGCAATCATTAATTATAATAGGGTAAGAATTGATTTTAGTACCATTGACGATTATTTCATCTTGTTGGGTTTGTGTACTTTCTTGATTAGTAGAAGTGGCTTCTACAGGTAGAATATAGGTAAATATGGCTAAAGCAAAAAAAGATAGAAGTAATAAGCGAGAAATTAATTTCATTAAATCACCTTCTGATTTTTGTAGATTGTAAAATTTATTTTAGATTGGAGATAAATTGTTAATACATCTCAAATACATATTAGAGCATAATTAAGTTTAAAATCAATTACAAAAAAATTAAAATAAGATTAAAATTAAGTTAAAGCAGTCTATATTTAGATATGTTATAATTAAAATTAATTTTTATAGATAGGTGTAATAAATGGATATACGAGAAAATATACAGTTTTTAAAAGGTGTAGGTCCTAAAAAAGCACAGGCTTTAAAAAAATTAGGCATTGAAAATATATATGATTTAATCACATATTATCCTCGTCGTTATGAAGACCAAAGTCAAATTGTTCCTATCGGCAGAATAAAAGTCGGTGAAGTGGTAAATATTCAAGGTAAAATTATGGCTATGGCAGAAAAAAATACAAGGCGAGGTTTAAAATTATTAACGATTATGTTAGCTGATGATACAGGTGTTGTTCAGCTTAATTTTTTTAATCAAGATTATCTAAAAAAGAAATTAAAGGTACAAAAAAGTAGTTTATTTGTACATGGTAAAGTGGGCTATGCCTATGGTGGATATGGTCAACTTGCTATAAGTCAGATTATTTCTTTTGACGTTATAAATAACGATAATATAGATAGTGAAGAAAATATTAACCTTTGTGCTTTTATGCCCATATATACAATTCCAGATTATATAAAACCAAAGGATTTTCGCAATCTAATAGAACAAGCCTGCGCTCAAGATATTTTGGTAAAAGATGTAGTACCAAATTTTATTCGTGAAAAATACGATTTATGGGATAAACAAACAGCTATAAAGAAAATACATTTTCCTCATACAAGACAAGAATTAGAAAAAGCAAAGAAGAGTTTAATTTTCGAAGAATTATTTTTAATTCAAGCAGGTTTATTACTGTTGAAAAAGCAACATCAGGTAAAAAATAAAGGCATAAAATTTTTATCTAATAGTGAATTAGTGAAAACAGTAAAAAATAATTTGCCATTTAATTTAACAGCAGAACAAGAAAAAGTTTGGCAAGAAATCTGCTTAGATATGCAAAAAGATGTGCAAATGCAACGCTTAGTACAAGGTGATGTAGGTTCAGGGAAAACAGTAATAGCTATACTTTCTTTAGTAAAAGCTATTGAAAATGGATACCAAGGCGCTTTGATGGCACCGACGGAAATTTTGGCATTGCAACATTATGGTAAGATAAAAGAATTATTAGAGCCATTGAATATACATGTAGGTTTATTAACTGGTAGTTTGAAAGTTAAGGAAAAAAGACAGATATTAGAAGGCTTAGCTGATGGCACTATAGATTTAGTCATTGGTACACATGCTTTGATACAAGATAATGTCATATTCAAAAATTTAGGTTTAGTAGTAACTGATGAGCAACATCGTTTCGGTGTAAATCAAAGAGCAAAATTAGAAGGAAAAGGAGAAGATTTTTTACCAGATGTATTGGTGATGACAGCGACACCTATTCCTAGAACGATGACACTTACAGTATATGGTGATTTAGATGTTTCTTTTATCAAGGAATTACCACCAGGAAGAAAACCTATAAGAACTTTTGTGCGTATGCCAGATAGAAGAAATTTAATTTATAAATTTGTAAAAGATGAAGTAGCCAAAGGAAGACAAGCTTATATAGTTTGTCCTTTGATTGAAGAAAGTGAAAATAGTGATGCTGTTTCTGTAGAAATGATATATGATGAACTTACATCAGGTTATTTATATGGTTTAAATTGTGCCTTGCTTCATGGTAAATTAAAACCGAAAGAAAAAGAAGATTTATTACAGGGATTTTTGTCAGGAAAAATAGATGTATTAGTATCAACTACAGTAATTGAAGTTGGTGTAAATGTGCCAAATGCTAGTATCATGGTGATTGAAGGTGCTGAACGCTTTGGGCTTGCTCAGCTTCATCAGCTTCGTGGTCGTATTGGTAGAGGTGAATATGCTTCATATTGTATTTTGATTAATCGTGGCAAGAATGCAAATTCTCTAGAGCGATTGCATCTCATGGAAAAAATCTCTGATGGTTTTGTTTTAGCTGAAGAAGATTTGCGATTACGTGGACCAGGGCAATTTTTTGGTTCAATGCAACATGGTTTACCTGATTTAAAAATTGCAGATGTATTAAATGATGTAAATGTCTTAGTCAATGCAAGGGTAGAAGCTCAAAGAGCTATTGATTATGGCATAGATAAAAAAGTGTTAAATGAGATATTAGAATTACAATATAAACATAGATTTTTAAAGATTTCTGATGTGTAAATATCTTATAGATAAATTTTGAGATAAAGAAGGGATATAAGTTAATGAAAGAGTCTACGATAAAAATAATCACGGTCTTAATGTTAGTGGCGATATTAGTTGTTATTTATATTTTAAATCCTAGTTTTTATAGTGATTTTTGGCGTGTAGCTACAAGTGGTAGTATGCAAGAAACAATGGATTATATCGCTTCATTCGGTATATGGGCGATGGTATTTAGCTTTTTATTAGATGTGTTGATAAATGCTTTAGGATTTTTGCCGTCAATATTTGTATCAACAGCAAATGGCTTGCTTTTTGGCATAGTGCCGGGAATTATTTTATCATGGCTTGCTGAAACGACAGGCGTTATTATTTCTTTTATTTTGATGAGGACTATTTTGCGTTCTTCAGCAGAAAAATTAATTGCTAAATCTAAATATCTGAAAAAAGCAGATGAATTCAGTGGCAAAAATGGATTTAAAATAATGTTAATCTTACGTGCTATGCCATATTTTCCTTCTGGAATATTGACTGCACTTGGTGCTGTTAGTCGCATTAGTTTAAAAGATTATGCTTTGGCAAATTTGATTGGAAAGTTTCCCTCTACTGCACTTGAAGTAGTAATAGGTCATGATGTAGTTAACTATAAAAATAACTTAGACCGTTTAATGATTGTAATAGTGTTAGTATGTATTATTTATGGTGCAATATGGTACTATAACAGGAGAAAAGAGAGAAAAACAGCATAAAAAAGTCCATATTTAAGATTAAATCTATTGATTTTAAAGTCTTTTCCCATTATAATATTGTTCATAGTTAAAATCGTATAATTTACTAGGAGATGAATTATTTTGATTAAAGTTATTGTAAATGGTGCTTGCGGTCGTATGGGTAGTACCGTAGTTGATGCTGTAATGAAAGATAGTGAATTAAAGCTTGTTGGAGCTGTAGATATAGTTGGTGGTATGGACGCTGGTGATAAAGCTGGTTGTGGAAAAACTGGTGTTATTGTATCCACTGATTTAGAAGCTACTATTAAAGAAACAAATCCAGATGTTATGGTAGATTTTACTCAGCCATCTGTAGTATTTAATACTGCAAGTATCGCTATTAAAAATCATGTTCGTCCTGTAATTGGTACAACTGGACTCACTGATGAACAAAAAGCTCAATTAGATGCTTTAGGAAAAGAAAATAATACACCTTGCTTTATTGCAGCTAATTTTGCTATCGGTGCTGTGCTTATGATGAAAATGGCTTGCGAAGCAGCAAAATATATGCCAGATGTAGAAATCATTGAACTTCATCATGATAATAAACTTGATGCTCCATCAGGAACAGCTCTTGTTACTGCTGAAATGATTAAACAAGTTCGTGAAAGCCATAAACAAGGTCATGAAAATGAAAAAGAAAAATTAGCTGGTGCTAGAGGGGCAGAGTATGATGGTATGAGAATTCATAGTGTACGTCTTCCAGGTTATGTAGCTCATCAGGAAGTTATTTTTGGTGGCTTAGGACAGACTTTGACTATTCGTCATGATTCTATTGACCGTACTTCTTTCATGCCAGGTGTTGTACTTGCTTGTAAAAAAATCATGGGTCTTAATGCAGGACTTACTTGCAATTTAGATAATATTATGGACTAATTATTAATATTGGATAGGTGATATAAATGAAAAAATATAATGTGGCGATTTTAGGGGCAACAGGTGCCGTAGGTCAAGAATTTTTAAATCTTATTGAAGAAAGAAATTTCCCTTTTAATGAATTAAAATTATTAGCATCTCATCGTTCTGCTGGTAAAAAAATTCAATTCATGGGTAAAGAATATACAGTAGAAGAAGCAACACATGATTCTTTTGAAAATGTGGATATTGCTCTTTTTGCTGGCGGTGCTGCAAGTAAAACATTTGCTCCATCTGCTGTAAAAGCTGGTGCAGTAGTAATTGATAATTCCAGTGCATTCCGCATGGATCCAGAAGTTCCACTCGTTGTTCCAGAAGTAAATCCACAGGCTATTGCTCGTCATAAAGGTATTATTGCAAATCCAAATTGTTCCACTATCATCATGGTAATGGCTTTAAAACCAATTTATGATTTAGCAAGAATTAAACGTATTGTAGTATCTACTTATCAGGCTGTTTCTGGTGGCGGTAAAGAAGCTATGGCAGAACTTGAAGACCAGGTACAAGCTATTGTAGAAGGTAAAGAAGTAGTAGCTAATATTTTACCAGGTGCTTCTCTTCCAAAACATTATCAGATTGCATTTAACTTAATTCCACAGATTGATGTGTTCCAAGATAATCTTTACACTAAAGAAGAAATGAAAATGATCAATGAAACACATAAAATCTTAGAAGATAATGAAATCGGTATTACAGCAACAACAGTTCGTGTACCTGTATATCGTAGCCATGCTGAATCTGTTAACGTAGAACTTGAAAAAGAAGTAAGTTTAGATGCTATCAAAGAAGCTTTGGCAAAATTTGATGGTGTAACAGTTCAAGATGATCCAGCAGAAATGGAATATCCAATGCCTCTTATGACATCTGGCAAAGATGATGTTTATGTAGGACGTATCCGCAAGGATTATTCTGTAGCTAATGCTGTAAACTTATGGCTTTGTGGTGACCAGATTAGAAAAGGTGCAGCATTAAATGCACTTCAAATCGCTGAATACATGATTAAGAACGATATGTTAGAAAAATAATATATAGTTATAAATAAAAAGCAGTTTATGGATATAAAATATTCGTGATATGCACCCAAAATATTGGACATATTAATTAAGCTACTAATTGAGACTTAGTTCTGTATTCTACGGGACTAAGTCCTTTTA